>NZ_JAYLVQ010000062.1:0-183707 GCF_035818575.1 Halobacillus sp. HZG1 | reverse complement strand
CAAATCTCTTCTATAAAGAAGAAATGTTTTGACGTACTGGTTGGTTCGTTCAGTTTTCAAAGATCAAATGTTTTGTTTGCCGCTTCAAAACAGCGACTTAATTAATATATCATGTGTAGTTGTTTTCGTCAACAACTTTTTTATGATTTATTTTGTTAAGCCGTTGCGGCTTGCCGCTCTCTTAACGCGACAAGTAATAATATACCACGGCATTTTTAATCACGCAATAGTTTTCTTAAAAAAAGTTACATAATTTCATAGATTGTTTCTTCCATGTAAGATCCCCCGTCCATAGACTGCCGGCAAAGGTACCTGGAAGGAAAGTAACACAATAAGGAAAGTTCTAATCAAAAGGGTTTTTCCGCAAAATAAAAAGGCGAAGCATAAAACTCCCCCTTTTAAATAACCCAAAAATGAATAGCTGTTAAAGACAATACTCCAGGAACTCCCAGGATAGCTGATACGATTGCCGTAAAACCATTGATTGGCACATGCAGACCAAATTGGGCTCCGAACAGGTTCACAAAAAACAACAGAATGACAGCGACAATCAGTCTTGTCATAACCTGACCTACAGCCTTCAACGGTTTGGACGGCATACCTACAATCAGCAGTAATGGGATGGCTAGTCCTAAGAGAAGAATGACGAGTACCGGATCCATAAAAAACCCCCTTGTCCAAGAAACTGTTCTATCAACAGTCTATGCTCTTAGACAAGAGGGTAGTACATCTAATTAAGACAACGCATTGATTCCTCTGAATCTAGCTTCCCTTAATAGGTAGAAATACTTCGCTTTGACGACGGCTAAATCATTCAAGCCCTCGTCGCTCGGTTCGATGCTCTGTTCAATGATCGTGTTTAACGTTTCCCACTCCCGTTTCAACTCTTTAATATGAATGAGGAGTTCACGATCCATTTCTTTTTTTATTGTTTTTTTTCTGCCAAACAAACCTTCTCCCCCTCCCTAAAGTTCTCTACGTCCTTCAAGAGCTTTGGACAGGGTCACTTCGTCGGCATATTCAAGATCCCCTCCAACCGGAAGACCATGGGCAATTCTCGTCATACGGATACCGGAAGGTTTCACGAGACGGGAGATATACATCGCTGTCGCTTCCCCTTCAATATTCGGGTTCGTTGCGAGAATTAATTCTTCAATCCCTTCATCTTTCAACCGGTTGATCAGGCTTGCTACGTTAATATCTTCAGGGCCGATACCATCCATGGGCGAAATCGCCCCGTGGAGGACGTGATACTTTCCGCTGAATTCTTTCATTTTTTCCATTGCGATGACATCCTTCGGATCCTGAACGACACAAATCAACGCTTGGTCTCTCGATTCATCCTGACAAATCGAGCAGGGATCCTGGTCAGTGATGTGTCCACATATGGAACAATGGGTGAGTTCCCTTTTCGCATTGACCAGTGACTTGGCAAAATCGAGGACATCATCCTCTTCCATTTCTAAAACGAAAAAAGCCAGGCGAACAGCCGTCTTCGGTCCGATTCCTGGCAGTTTCGTAAAACTGTCGATCAGTTTTGATATAGGTTCCGGGTAATACATGAAAATTCCTCCTAGAACATTCCTCCAGGCATACCTTTCGTGAATTGTCCCATAGTATCATTCGTTTTATCATCTACTTGCTTCAATACGTCATTCGTAGCTGTAATGATCAAATCCTGCAACATTTCCACATCATCTGGATCAACCACTTCTTCATCAATTTCAACATCGGTGATTTCCTTCTTACCGTTGGCTATCACCTTCACCATACCGCCGCCTGCAGAAGATTCAAAGGTCATTTCATAAAGCTCTTCCTGAGCCTTCATCATTTTCTTCTGCATTTTTTGCATTTGCTTCATCATGTTATTCATGTTTCCTCCACCACGCATGGAGCATTCCTCCTTTAAATAGCTGTTAATCTTGAACTTCTATTAAATCATCTCCGACTAGTTTTCGGGCTTCTGAAACTAAGGGGTCTTCTTCTCCCGCTTGAGATGGAGCCGTTTCACTTTCTTCCCCTTCTACTCCAGACCCTCCGTCAGATGATTGTTTCTGTTTCCTGACGTATTCCTCCCTGATTTCCTGCCAGTTCTGTTCAGGAATCGGAATAATTGTCAGCGGCTTGCCAATGAATTCCGTCAGCAGTGGCTCAATGGTCTTCTGGTGTTCGGATGCCAAAGAACAATGGATATCATAACGGAAGGCAAGCACAAGCGCCTTCGCGGAGGCAGCCCTCGGCTTACTGTTCAAAAGCGTGGCATGAGCTGGAGCGTTTGTCCGCTTCAAAGCTTCCATAAAGTCCGCCCATCGCCCCTGAACATTTTTGATATCTTCCTTCGATGCTTCGTTCAACACTTGGCGAATACGTTCATAAGGAACATTATACCCTTTTTTCCCGGATTTTGCAGGGGCCCGCTTTTTCGGTGCCGCCTGTGGTTGTGGTGCTGCACTCACCCCTTTTTCTTTCAGGGTGGCAAGCTCCTTTTCAAGGCCTTCAATCTTTCTTGCCAGCTGATCTACGGCTTCTGATTGAACAGGTTTTCCCTGGGCAGGTCCTGCCTGAACTTCCACCATATTCAGCATAGCAATTTCGATGAATACCTTCGGGCTTGTCGTCCATTTCATTTCCTGCTGACAACGATTTAGTTCGCGGATTGCCTGCTGAATCCACACAGGAGACAATTCGCCTGATAAATTTCTGAAAGCTTCATCAGGAATTGCTCTTTCCAAATTATGTTCAAGGTCCGGCGCACTCTGGAATAAAAGCAGATCTCTCAAATAATAGATCAAATCGAAAACAAAGCGACCGGGATCTTTTCCTTCTTGAATCAAGTCATCCACCGCTTCAAGAGCTGCTCTTGCATCCTGGTTATGAAGGGACTGCAAAACTGCTGTGAGTTTGCTTTGAGAAACGGAACCCGTCACCGCAAGAACGTCTTCAATGGTTACTTCATCATCACTGTAGGAAATCGCCTGATCAAGAAGACTAAGCGCATCACGCATTCCACCTTCTGCTGTGAGCGCTACAATTTCCAGTGCTTCTCTTGCAATCGCGATGTCTTCAATCGAAGTGATTTTCTCCATCCGTTCAACCATTGCTTTTTGCGAGATCCGCTTAAAGTCGAATCTTTGACATCTGGATATAATCGTCAATGGAATTTTATGAGGCTCCGTCGTTGCCAATATGAATATGACGTGCTTCGGAGGTTCTTCCAATGTTTTCAATAAGGCGTTGAAAGCCCCCATAGAAAGCATGTGGACCTCATCAATGATGTACACCTTGTAAGGCACCGCACTGGGAGCATATTTTACCTTGTCCCGAATTTCCCTGATTTGCTCGACGCCGTTGTTCGAAGCGGCATCAATTTCGATGACATCGGATATCGATCCATCCTGAATACCCAGGCACGCATCACACTCGTTACACGGTTCCTTCACAGGGGAACGCTCGCAGTTGACGGCTTTGGCGAAAATTTTGGCAGCACTCGTTTTCCCCGTCCCTCTCGGTCCAGAGAATAAATACGCATGCGAAAATTTATTCTGCTCAATCGCATTCTGCAGTGTCCGTGTAATATGCGTTTGTCCGACGACTCCTTCAAAATTTCGCGGGCGCCATACGCGATATAAAGCCTGATAGCTCATAAAACCGTTCTCCCTTAATAGTCTCCTCCTCATTATACCTGATTCAAGGTTGTGATGTGAACCTTCGAAAACCGGTATAAAAAAAGAGCTGCTATGAAAGGATCATAGCAGCTCTTTGAGCTTACTTATGTAATGCCGTGCACCCATCTTCGATGATGTGGCCCTAAGCGTTACTTATGGTTGTGGCTCGACCCAGGCACTCCCACGGCACACGGGAGAGACAGCTTACTGCTGCTTCCTTCCGGACCTGACAGGATTCACTGTTTCCCGTTGCGCAGGACCTGGGTGTCAACACCACTCACATAAGGCAGACCTTAAGGCCGCACCACCTCGGATGGGGATTCGGCCTCGCTATAGCGGATTGCGAGTACAGGGCACCGCTACCTCCCCGCTTAGCACGGCATTAACAAGTATAGCGAGTTTTCGAGAAAAATGCAATGATAAAACACTGTTAATTATTAGTCGACGGCTTATTTTTCTTACGCTCACGCAGGTTGCGGAAAAAATCCGTCAATATTTTTCCGCATGCCTCTTCCATAACCCCAGGCAAAACTTCTGATTTATGATTGAAACGCTCATCATCCAAAAGATTAAGCAGCGTACCTGCACAACCTGCTTTCGGGTCCTTGGCACCATAAACGACCCTTGGAATCCTCGATTGTAAAATAGCACCCGCGCACATTGGACAAGGCTCTAAAGTGACATACAACGTACAATCCTCAAGCCTCCAGCTGCCTACTTGCTGGTTTGCCTTTTCAATCGCTATAAATTCAGCGTGAGACGAAGCCAGTTGGGAGGTTTCTCTCTGATTGTATCCTTTGGCGATCACTTCCCCATCTTTTACGATGACAGCACCAATCGGAACTTCCCCTTCCAACTCTGCTTTTTCTGCTTCTTTTAAAGCAAGTTTCATATAATGTTCATCGTCAATCATGATGTTCCTCCTGTGATTTTCAAGAATAATTCCGTTTTCCTCTCTCATACATTATTAAAGATGAGAAAGGAGCGAATCCATATGCAAATCCACGTCGTTCAAGAAGGAGATTCGGTATTCTCCATTGCCGGTCTTTACGATAGTACGCCAAATGCCATTATCGAAGCAAATGAACTGGAGACCCCGGGTGACCTTGTCATCGGTCAGGCTCTCGTCATACCGATTGTCGGCCAATTTTATTTTGTCCAGCAGGGGGACAGCTTATATTCCATTGCCCAAAAGTTCAATACCAACGCTGAAAAGCTGGCCCAGGTAAATGGCCTTCAAGTCGGCGCCCCTCTTTCTGTTGGCTTACGCCTCTATATTCCAGATGAGCCGCCAAGACCGATTACAGCCAATGCTTATATAGAGCCCTATGGCGGGGAAGTCTCCGACACGCTTCGTGCTTCTGCTGAAAACAGGGCAGGATCACTGACCTATCTGGCTCCATTCAGTTATGAAATTCAGGAAGACGCTTCGCTAAAAGCACCGCCTCTTGATAATTTCAAAGAGATTGCTCAACAGAATGATACGGCTCTTATGATGGTTGTTACAAACCTTTCGGAAGATGGATTCAGTGCTGAATTAGGCAGGAAGATTCTTTCCGATGAAGCGTTGCAGGATAAATTGCTCGACAACATTATTCAAACGACCAAGCAAGTAGGTTTTAAAGACGTCCACTTTGATATGGAATTTCTCCCTCCTGAAATGAAAGAGAACTACAACCAGTTTTTGAGAAAAGCAAAACAGCGGTTGGCGGCGGAAGGATTGCTCATTTCCACTGCCCTTGCTCCTAAAACGAGTGCCGATCAAAAAGGAGCCTGGTACGAGGCCCATGACTACAAAGCCCACGGAGAAATTGTAGATTTCGTGGTTTTAATGACTTATGAATGGGGATACAGCGGTGGTCCCCCACGTGCCGTATCTCCAATCGGTCCGGTCACGGAAGTGGTGGACTATGCATTGTCGGAAATGCCGGCGGAAAAAATCCTTCTCGGTCAAAATTTATATGGATATGATTGGACCCTTCCTTACGAGCCAGGTGGAGAGTTTGCTAAGGCCATTAGTCCCCAGCAGGCCATCCAAATTGCGAGAGAAAACAACGTACCGATTTCCTATGATCAGGAGGAACAGGCCCCTTACTTCACCTATACCGATAACGCCGGAAAGAAACACGAAGTATGGTTTGAAGATGCCCGCTCCATCCAACGGAAATTCGACTTAATCAAAAATCGCGGTCTTCTTGGAATCAGCTACTGGAAACTGGGGCTTTCCTTCCCTCAAAACTGGGTGCTGCTCGATGGACAATTCAGTATTGATAAGAAATAAAAGATCCTTTTGCCTGTAGGTACACCAGGTAAACTATAAAACAGTCGCTTACCGTTGAGATGTAAGTGACTATTCTTTTTTTACAAAAGTAACCACGTGCGTTTTTATCTCTGTGTCGTGAAACGCTTGAGACAGACCTTTTTCTTTAATCTCTATTTTTGACACGGGACGGTAAGGAATTTCTATACTGAATGGCTTCTCAAATGGAAAAGGATCAACGGAAACATTTTCATCATCGATCCAATGGGCAGCCATACCAGCGGGGGCGAAATCAAAAGATTGTCTGAAACCGCCTTTGAACCATGAAACTTCCTCTTCTTTTGGTGTACCAGCTTCCTGCATGCATACGTAAAGTGACAAATCATCACAAAATTGCAACCGGCGAAAATGAAGGTCATAGATATCATAGGGAATGTCCATTTCCATTGCTTCGAACAGATCCTGCTGGCGTGTTTTTTCTTCAGCTAAAAACGTCTGTACAGCGGAATCATTGTCATCCTTGGAAAAGAAGGACGCATAGTGCATACTGCAGAGCATACCCGCATACAAAGAGCGGTCGGCCACCTCTTTAATCCCACGCTGATAAGCCTGCAATTTTCTCTCTAACGGATAATCGACGAATGTATAAGGACGTTGCTTTTCTTCATTCCACTCTGGTTGATCATCCAGCGGAATCCAGGCTCTGTCATGCTGGGCAATTGCCCAATCCGCTTCTTCTCTCAATTTTGAGCGTAATAAAAAATTGTTCTTCCAATGAGCGACGATCTGAGCTGATATCTTGGCGTGCTCATGCTGAGGAATCATGTGAAACTGGTTTTCTTTTTCAATGACAATCATCGTGTGGTCCTCCTCCTTGTATACGTATGCGTGTATGTAATATAGAACGATCTATAGTCTTCCCTTCATTATATAGGAAGTTTCTTCTCCTCTCTACAATAGCACGTTACAAAATGATCACTGTTTTGGTAATCCTTACTCAACAATGAGGCCGGGTTGTGGAAGACTCAGTTTCGATACTTTTGTGAGAGTTTAGGGCTCCGGGGTTCTCGAAATCCCTCTACCAGTAACCTGCCGAGTTTGTAATAAATCCTTTTTCACGTACGTTGTTATAGATTCGTGTTAACCATAGATCCTGCGCTAATAAGGTGTGAGAACAGGGTCTGGGAACGTCCGCATGAAAAGCGAATGGGGACAAGAATGTGTATGTTTTTCTACTGACTGTTCCAATGCACTGCAAATCGTCATCTCCCTGACCCCGTATCCACGGCCAGGTATGGTCATTCAATATTGCTTAAAAGAAGAAAAAGGCCATGGGGAGAAGGTTCCCTCATGGCCTGTCTGTTTATTTATTTCAAGAGTTTTAATGCTTCACGGTTGAAGGCTGGAATGTCATCGGGCTGGCGACTTGTGACCAGCTGGTCCTGACAAACGACAACTTCTTTATCCTGATAATTAACTCCTGCATATTCCATGTCAACGGAAATGGATTTGAATCCGGTCGCCGTGCGCCCTTCAAGAGTTTTAGCTGTGATCAACAGTTGAGGGCCATGGCAGATGGCGAAGACCGGTTTCTTTTCATCCATGAAATGCTTCGCGAAAGAAACGAATTTCTCATCTCCGCGCAGGATATCGGGTGAAAAGCCACCTGGGATGAACAATGCATCAAAGTCTTCAGGTTTTACATCGTCGATGGATGTATCAATTTTAACGGAAGCTTCCCCTTGTTTACCTTCCACTTCTTTGCCCGCTTCCCATTCAATGGTGGTCACTTCATGACCTTCATTTGAGAACGCCTCTGCCGGTTGTGTATATTCTACATCTTCAAACATGGACGTCATCACACAAGCAATCTTACTCATATCTACATCATCTCCTTGAATGTATGGGTTGAATTTGAACACATAAGCTATCTTCCCCTGTGAGATGATTTTAAACCTTATTTCCACTTAATGGTTATTGAAAGTCCTTCATGGAAAACTGTTGGAAAGTTGTATCCGACTGGTTTCGATACACTTCACGGCCTGCAATCGTGTTGATGATATGAACATTCCGATGCACGGATAACCCTAAATTGGTAGCGCCTGCTCCGTGTGAGTGGACAAGGTTGGTCAACGTAAAGAAATGATGACTACGACCATCGTTGAAGATCAGCTGATAATTGCGCGATACTTTATACATTCCTTCTTCTTCCCATTCAATTTTTTCGTTGAAACGCTTCTTGAACCAGTCAGGGAAATGAGGTTTATACCCGGTGGCCAGCACAACTTTTTCCGTTGAATACGTGTATTCAACTTCTTCCTGCCACTGTTTACAGTGAAGATAGTATCCATTCTCTTTCGCCTCAATTCCGGTAATTTCCGTCATTGGTTGAATGAGAACACGACTATCCTCCATCCCGGCTGTGCGATGATAGAGCTTCGAATATAACCTCGTGAGTGTATCCGGATCAATTCCTTTTCGAAGCGGCCCAAGCGTATCGAGGGCGTCTTTCCGTTGTTGGAGGCTCAAGGCATGAAAGTAATCGACGAATTCCGGTGTGAACATTTCCTGCGCAAACTTAGCCGTATCCAATTGAAAAAGCCCTCCGGATCTAGTGAAGAGACTCAGTTTCATATCCGACTGTCTGTCTTGCTCTTCTAATAAATCCAGAAAAACTTCCAAAGCACTCTGCCCCGAGCCGACGATGGTCACATGTTTCGCTTTCAATAAATGATCTTTTTCAAAAAGATAGCGACTCGTATGCATTACGTCTTCGTTCGGTAACCGGTCCATCCCGTCTAAGATTAATGGTTCACTTCCTGTCCCCATGACAATGTGCCTGGCTTGATAATACCTTTCTTCCCCGGTGGCCGTTTCTTTTACTACCACTTCATAGTGGGGGAGATCCGCATCCTTATGGTCGATAACGTCAACGACAGTATGGCCGAAAAGCAGGCCATCCAACTGCTTGGCCACCCACTGCATGTAATGGTTGTATTCTTGACGCGGAATTTCAAAATGACGATGGAAGAAGAAAGGGAACATGCGGTCATGTTCATGCAAATAATTCATAAAGGTATAAGGGCTTTTCGGATCCGCGAACGAGACAAGGTCTGCTAAAAAAGGAACCTGAAGATCCATCGTTTCAATCAGCATTCCTGGGTGCCAGACAAACTCAGGAGTCTTGTCGAAGAAGACAGCATCCAAATCATCGGTCTGGTCGATCAATGCGGCCATCCCTAAGTTATAAGGACCGATTCCGATCCCGATGACATCATATATTTCTTTTTCCATTCCATCACTTCCTTGTACCTTCAATTTTCCCTATGAGGACGTGTTTGATTCTTTCCACAGCCGGTCCAGTACTATGACAAGCACCGTCCCAACCAATAATCCATTACTCAGTAAATTTTGCAATATCGCCGGAACACCGCTGAAGGCTTCGGGCGGCAGGAACATCAGTCCTATACCCAGTAAAAAGGACAGTCCTAGAATAGTCAGTCTCCGTTCATCAAGCTTTTCACTCGTCATGTTGGAAATGCCAAGTCCCATCAACTGGACAAAAGTTGCGAGCAAAGCTGCGTTAGCTACCGGTGCCGGAATACCAGAAATAAACGCCACTACCGGTGGGAAGAACGAAAACACGACTAATAATAGAGAAGCATATAAAAACGGACGTTTCCTTTTCTGCCCGGTCAATTGCATGAACCCAGACGATGAAGCAAGCGAAACGTTAGCCACGGCAGAAAACACGGCTGTAATTCCATGGTTCACCCCCAGGAAACTGCTTCCTTTGTTGACCTGATCATATGTATACTGTGGTTTTCCATAAATGGTATGACTTACCGCAATAATGGAAGCCACTAGATTGGACAATAAAATCACAGCGGTAATAAACCCTAAAGGGAGCGTGCCCCATGTCAGCTGAGGGGGTCCCCAAGCAAAAATTTCAGGTAAGGAAAAAGCTGAGGTTCCTCCTGCTTCAGTGGCAGACCCATTAAAAGTCATGGCATACAATACCCATCCGAAACCAATTCCAATCAAAACAGCGAAACTTTTCAACCAACCTTTTCCCATTACCGATAGTCCAATTACGAGGGCAAGCGTAACAAAGGCGACAAGTGCCTGTTTTCCATCCACCGCTTCTGTCGATTTTTCAATGCCTAACATTCCCTGAAGAAACGTCCCACTCAATTGGACGGTCAGTAAAAATAAAAAAGCACCCGTAACAAGTGGGGTGAACACAAAAAGCACCCGGTGCGACAAACGGAAAATACCAAATAGGGATAGGAAGATCCCTGTCCATATCATCGTCCCCTGGAGGATTTGTAATGTTTCCATATAGCTGTCGCCTGACTGGGATCCACTGTAGGCCATGACCGCAAATATGCTGATCCATAGGCCTGCAGGTCCTTCCATAATAGGGAGACGATGTCCAAAAACGCCTTGTAGGAAGGAGGCAACCCCGACGACAAAGAATGTCCGTTGCATCAAACCTGCCACTTCATTGAAATTCAATACGAAAATAGAACCGATAACAATGGGGAGAGCAACTGCGCTCGCCAACAGAAATACAAACCATTGAACGGTCTCTAAAGAGCCGTCCAAAAATCGTGTCGTTCCTTCTTCTTTCATTTTGCCACCTGCAATCTATGTAATATCTCCCCATATGTTACCACAGGACGAATGAAAATTTTGTTCTCATGCTTACCCGTTTCACGTGAAACACCCTTACGAATGAGTCAACAAAAATGAAAAGCACAACCCTAATACGGGCTGTGCTTTCATCAATTACTCTTCGAGTGTAGAGGTATCCCCAGTCGGTAAACCAAGCTCCCAAGACTTCAGAAGACGTCTCATGATTTTACCACTACGGGTTTTAGGAATCGTGTCCTTGATTTCAATTTCTCTTGGAGCAGCGTGAGCGCTCAATCCCTTTTTAACGAATTGACGGATATCTTCAAGCAGTTCATCGGATTCTTCATGCCCTTCCCTGAGGGTAATGAATGCTTTAATGATCTCTCCTCGTTCAGGGTCCGGTTTACCGATGACTCCTGCTTCTGCTACCGCTTCATGTTCAATCAATTTACTCTCCACTTCAAATGGTCCAACACGTTCACCAGATGTGTTGATGACATCATCAAGACGTCCCTGGAACCAGAAATAACCGTCTTCATCCTGGTAAGCACTATCACCAGAAACATACCAGCCATTTAAGAAATAACTTTCATATTTCCCGGGGTTCTTCCATACCGCACGCATCATGGACGGCCATCCCTGTTTAATCGCAAGGTTCCCCATTTGATTAGCAGGGAGTTCATTCCCTTCATTATCGACAATAGCCGCTTCGATGCCAGGGAAAGGTTTACCCATTGATCCCGGACGCATATCCATCGCAGGATAGTTACAAATCAACATGCCGCCTGTTTCCGTCATCCACCATGTATCGTGGATACGCAAATCAAAGGCTGAAAGTCCCCATGTTACGACTTCAGGATTCAACGGCTCTCCTACACTTAATACGTGACGAAGTGAAGATAAGTCATGCTTTTTCGCAACTCCCTCTCCAGCGCTCAACAGTTTACGGAAAGCAGTCGGAGCGGAATACCAGACCGACACATTTTTCTCGGCAATCGTGCCATACCAGTCATCCGGACTAAATCGTCCTCCACGGATAACGTTCGTTACCCCGTTTAACCACGGAGCAAAGATGCCGTAACTTGTACCTGTCACCCAGCCTGGGTCTGCGGTGCACCAGTACACATCATCTTCTTTAAGATCCAGCACCCATTTACCTGTCTGGTAATGTTGAAGCATGGCATTATGGACGTGATAAACTCCTTTAGGCTTGCCGGTTGAACCAGATGTATAATGAAGAAGCATTCCGTCTTCAAGATCCACCCACTCGATTTCAAATTCATCCGAAGCCTTCTCCATTTCTTCATCATAAGAAATGTAGTTGCCTGGTGCATCGCCACCAACAAGTACGACCTGCTTCAAGTTCGGAAGGTCATCTGCAGGTACACGCTCAAGCAGTTCCGGTGTCGTAATGAGCATCGTTGCTTCACTATCTTCCAGGCGATCTCGTACGGCTTGTTCCATGAATGCCTCAAAAAGCGGGCCCGCAATTGCTCCTACCTTAAGAATACCAAGGAAGGCTGCATAAAACTCAGGGCTTCTTGGCATGAAGAGAAAGACACGGTCGCCTTTTTCTATATTATGTTTTTTCAGTACATTCGCGAATTGATTACTTTTCAATTTCAAATCCTCAAAAGTAAGGGTCTCTTCTCTATCCGGTGCAGAGTAGATCAGAGCTGCCTGATCTTTCTTATCAGGATTTTCTGCATGGCGATCGACAACTTCATAGGCAATGTTTACTTTGCCTGTCTCGTTCCATGAGAACTGCTCTTTCACTTCTTCCCACTGGAAATTCTCATACGCTTCTTTGTAGTTTTCCATGTTGTGATTGCCTGATCGAGCTGGAATTGGTTTCATGTCCATATTCATCATCACCTCATAAGAATGTTTTGTAAACGTTTTCCTTTTGTGGCTGAAGAAAGCTCTGATCCTTTCAGAGCCACGAACTGTATACTTTTCTGAAAATTTTATGAATTACTTCTATTGTAGGGGATTTTTTCTCATATTTAAAGTGTTATCTCCAAAGATTTACAGAATTAGGACAAGGGAACGAGGTAAATTGACAGCATTCCCCTCTGTTTATATAATGAAACGAGCATAAAAGCTTCTTAGTAGAGGTTTCTTAGCCAACCCCTCTATAAAAAACTAAGGACCACGTCTTATGATAAGCCGCAGCCCTTAGCCGCTGCGGCTTTTTTATTTAAATTACATTCACAAAGGAGCATGCCTCATGCCAGGACGCAACGACCAAGACCTTGATTTATCACTCCTTGGTAACCAAGGAAATTCCTACTCTTTCGAGTATGACCCGGAAGTCCTTGAAACGTTTGATAACCAACATCCGAACCGTGACTATTTCGTAAAATTCAACTGTCCAGAGTTTACTACCCTTTGCCCGAAGACGCGCCAACCTGATTTCGCAACCATCTATATCAGCTACATTCCAGACGTGAAAATGGTCGAGAGTAAGTCACTCAAACTCTATCTTTTCAGCTTCCGTAATCACGGAGATTTCCATGAGGATAGTGTGAATACAATCATGAATGACCTGATTGACTTAATGGACCCTCGATATATTGAAGTTTGGGGTAAATTCACCCCTCGTGGCGGGATTTCCATTGATCCATTCTGCAATTATGGAAAACCCGGCACGAAATTTGAGCAAATGGCGGACCACCGCCTGATGAATCACGACCTTTACCCTGAAAAAATCGATAACCGATAAAAAAAGAGCTGCGACAAAAATCGCAGCTCTTTTTCTTCTTATTTTTTATCATCTTTATATTGCATATAAACGACTTGTGTCACAAGGAAATCTTCCATTCCGTGTTTGCCGTCCGCTCCACCAAGTCCTGATTTTTTCATTCCTGCATGATAGCCCTGGACGGCTTCGAAGTTCTCGCGATTGACGAATGTTTCACCGAACTTCAGTTCATTCACGACACGCATCGCTTCATTCATGTCTTCAGTATAAACAGATGAGGATAATCCGTAATCTGTATCATTTCCTTTTTCAATCGCTTCATCTAAGGTTTTGAACGTTGTCACAGGGATCACAGGACCGAAAATCTCTTCCTGGATAATCTGCATATCATGGTTTACGTTTGTGAGAATCGTAGGTTTATAAAAATAACCTTTGTCTAAGTCGCCTCGTTCTCCTCCAATTTCAACCTTCGCCCCTGCTTCAATCGCTTCTTTCACCATGCTTTCCACTTCTTCAAGACGGTCTTTACTTACAAGCGGACCGACATCCGCTTCCTTATTTTCACGAGGGTCTCCCATCGTCACCGACTCAAATTTATGACGTAATTTAGCTAGAAGCTCATCCGCCACACTTTCATGCACATAGACACGTTCAGCATTCGTACAGGCTTGTCCATTGTTAGCGAGACGGGAAGTCGTTATGCTCTCAGCTGCAACATCAAGGTCCGCATTAGCGGTAACGATAGCGGGCGCTTTACCACCAAGTTCCAAATTCACCTTCGTAATATTTTGCGCTGCTGCTTCCATTACTTTCGTACCTGCAGGCACACTTCCTGTCATGGTTACCATGTGGACGTTCGGATGAGAGGCCAGTCTATTTCCAATTTCTGAACCTGTACCGGTTACCACGTTATACACACCTTTTGGAATTTCATCCATGGAATCGATGATTTTTGTAAATTCCATGGCTGTATTCGGTGTTTGCTGACTTGGTTTTAATACTAATGTATTGCCTGTCACCAGTGACGTCGCTACTTTTCGGGCCAAAATGAATACGGGGAAGTTCCAAGGTACGATTCCAGCCACCACACCGATTGGCTTTTTATAGATAAAGATATTCTCATTCTTACGATCACTTGGTACAATTTCGCCTTCGATTCTACGTGCCCACTCAGACATGTACCGGAAATAATCAATGGCAAGGTCGACTTCTCCACTGGCAAGCTCATAGTCTTTCCCTTGCTCTTCTTGTAATAAATCAATGAAAGTAGCACGGTTTTCTTCTATACGATCTCCGAGTTTCCTGACGATTTTTCCGCGTTCAATATTGGGCGTAAGCTCCCAGCCTTTTTGAGCTTCAAACGCTGCTTTCACCGCTCGATCCACATCGTCCTCGGTGCCTTTTGGTATTTGGGAAATGACCTCTTCAGTCGCTGGATTTAGGACATCAATCCATTCTGAACCGTTTGATTCTGTATAATCTCCATTAATGTAAAGTTTATGTTGCTGCATGAAAAATGACCTCCTGTTGGTATTTACCATTTAAATTCCCCGTGTGATTCAAAATAAACAAACCAGTATTCAACAATATGGCAGGTTTCTTGAAGACTCAGTTTCGAGACTTATGCTGAGTGGATGGGGGCTGCCAGAATTTAAGGCTTGATTTAAAGCGTTTTATGCCTACTTAGGATATAGGAATAAGAGACACTCACGCTCGGTATAGGGGTTCATTCCACTTCTCCAAAAATGGGGTGGTTGGGAAGCTGCGAGACTCCCGTGGGAGAAGGAGGTAGGCGAGATCCCGAAGGACGCAGTCCGAGGAAGCTCGGCGCTCCCCCACAGGAATGCGATTTGCTTCCCAGCCATCCCTAAGGCTTAACCAGGCAACAAACCCTGGAAACATCTCGAAACTGAGTCTCCCACTAAGGGGCCCTTATCTGCAATTGCTAAGTGTTCTTTTGGACACAAAAAAAGCCCTGTGGGGACAGGGCTTTACCATTCGAGGATGAAACCTTTGATCTTCTTACCATCCCCTGACTCTGATTGCTGCTCAGCTTCAAAATAAGGGTCCTCTTCCTTGAAATGATAAGAGATCGTATCAGGCTGGAGATAAAGCTTGTACTCTAAATCCGTCACCTTCGGAAGAGAAATGTCGGCAACTGTTGTCTGGTCGCCCTCTTCATCAATAAGAAGAATATCAATGTGATCATACCCGTTTGCAATTAAGTGTTCTTTTAAATCCATAAACGACTCCTCCGTCCAATTATTCTAGTCCCATGATACCCTTTTCCAAACTTCGAGAAACGTTTAATTTTATGTAACAGCGGGAAAAGATTCCCGCTTTCTTTATTTATTAGTATCCATAACCGTATCCACGGCCACCCATATAAGATGCACCGATGATGATCAAAAGGATGAACAAAACAACCAATAGCGCGAAACCGCCACCGTATCCTCCGCTCATTCCATTCCCCCCTCTCTTACTTACTTTACTACCTTATTCAGAAGGGATGAAGAAGGCAGGGCATGAGCGGAATTTAATCTTTTTTCTTCTTTTCATTCACACCTTCAGAAAGAGAAGACACGCTTAAGGGAAAGGAAGGCAAAGTACAGGGCCTGGACGAAAAAAGCCAATCCCCACAAAGGCGCGGGAATGAATTTTGTCGCTCTTGCCAAGTTTGCTGCGTCACCAGCTTGTCCTGGAGAAATAAAGCTGATCCACATCACTTCAAAAGCACTGGTTACAGACTCAACGAGAACGAGGGAAGCAAGAAACAATAACACATATTGAACCACCTGTTCATGACCGGTTCTCAGCAGCCATACAAACCCAGCTCCAAAGGTAAGGATCCAGAATAGACCATACACATTCCTTACCCAGAAAAGCAGATTGATGGCAAGGAACGCCATTAAAATATAAATCATCCAATTAAAATGCCCACGACTGACGAGGAAAAAGAAGACGAAGGCAAAGAAAGAAGCAAATACATACCCGGCCATGCTCGTTAATACTTGCCCGATCCATGAGTTATGCCCGGTCAAAGCAAAACCGGATGTATTCGGTAAAAGGGAAATTCTCCTTACTTCTCCCCCTGTAAGCAGCGCCATCAGGGAATGACCGCTCTCATGAATCATGGTGTTCAGAATAGCGAAGTACTTACCAACGACCGGCAGTTGTGTGAGCAGTAAAGCAAGAATAAGAGCTGAAAGAACTTGTAATTTCATATAACGCACTCCTTTCTTCGTGATCTTTTAATCGCTTTCTACTTACATATGACGTATCTTAAGAATAGAATCAATGGTAACAAAGGGGAATAGACATGCGAAAGTTAACATGGATAGGGAGTTCGATCATCGTACTATTTTTATGCAGTTGTGCCGCTCCATCAGAATCGAGTGAAACGAACATAAAAATTGCGGCTGCTTCAAGTTTAAAAGATGTCATGGAAGAGCTGACTCCTCTTTTTGAGGAGCAATACAATATAGAAATCGAAACCATATATGGAGGCTCAGGTAAACTGGCAAGACAAATCGAACAAGGAGCTCCTGTCGACGTATTCCTGTCTGCGGATCTTCGTTGGATCGAACTTCTTAAGAAAGAGAGCCTTGTCGAAAAAGATACATACATAGAGTTTGCTACCAACCAGATCGTTCTTATTGGTCACGATTCCACGAGTCATTTGAATACCATTCAAGAGCTGGAACTGACAAAAAATGAACAGCTTGCTGTCGGCAATCCAGAAAGCGTGCCTGCTGGTACTTATACGAAGCAAGCGTTGGAAAGGATTCAACTTTGGAGGGGATTAGAGGATCAGATGATTTTCGGAAGCGATGTTAGACAAGTCCTTGCTTATGTCGAATCCGGGCAAGTGGACTATGGTTTTGTCTATGCCAGTGATGCCCTGATTTCAGATCAGGTAAGAACCCTTACAAAAGTAGACCCTACACTCCACGATTCGATCGTCTATGCTGGCATCATTCTTTCAAAAAGCCGGACTAAGAAATCTGGAGAGCAATTTCTATCCTTCTTAAAGAGTGATCAAGCGACAGAAATTTACAAATCTTATGGATTCAATCCTAAGGAGGTGGAAAGATAGAACAATGAACGTCGAACCTCTTTTATTGTCTCTAAAGGTAGCGGCAATCGCTACTTTCATCGTATTTATTATCGGAACGATCAGCGCAAGAGTCATTTCTCGGAAATTATTTCCCGGGAAAAGTATTATAGAATCGATCCTTTTACTCCCTCTTGTCCTTCCTCCGACGGTCATAGGATTTGGCCTGCTTTATTTATTCGGCAAAAACGGCTGGATGGGACAATGGCTCATGGACTGGTTCGGTATTCAGGTGGTTTTTTCCTGGACAGGAGCAGTCATTGCGTCTGCCGTCGTCTCCTTTCCCCTTATGTATCAAAGTGCATCAGCGGCTTTTCAAAATTATGAACAAAACCTGGAGAATGCGGCTTTGACGATGGGGGCTTCGAAATTGAAAGTATTCTTCACCATATCGCTTCCTTTAGCATGGCCCGGATTGCTCGCTGGCTTAGTCATGACTTTTGCTCGTTCCCTCGGTGAGTTCGGAGCTACATTAATGATTGCAGGCTATATCCCTGGTGAAACAGACACCATTCCACTCGCCATCTATTTTGCTGTCGAATCCGGTCGAATGGAAGAAGCTCTCATGTGGGTGATTGTCATACTCTGTCTCGGTTTCAGTGCGGTATTATGGCTCAACACATGGAGCCGGAGGAAAATTATATTTGTAAGGAAAACATAAAAAAAGCTGAAGCTCCAATCAGCTTCAGCCAGCGCCCCCGGCAGGATTCGAACCTGCGGCACACGGTTTAGGAAACCGATGCTCTATCCCCTGAGCTACGGGGGCGTATGAACGTACGTGTAATATTATACAAAACAAACCAAAGATTGAAAAGGAAATGCACTTTAAAAATATTGCTCGGATGTTACTTCCAACGTATGTATATGATAAAATATTATTTGTCTGTCTAAAAGTATCGTATTTTGTAAGTGAGTGATGAGCACTCACGTTTTTGAATTGAGTTTGAAGGAGGAAAAGAGATGGGAGATTTACCTTTCATATCCGTTGAAGGGCCCATTGGGGTTGGGAAAACGTCTCTGTCTAAAAAGCTCGCCTCCCAGTTTGATTTTCATTTGCTGAAGGAAATCGTTGAGGAGAACCCGTTTTTAGGCAAGTTTTACGACAATATTGAAGAATGGAGCTTCCAAACGGAGATGTTCTTCTTGTGCAATCGTTTCAAGCAGCTCGAAGACATCGATCGCAAATTTTTGCAGTCGGGGAAGCCGGTGGTCGCCGATTACCATATATCGAAGAATATGATTTTCGCACGCCGCACGTTAAGAGAAGATCAATTTGACAAGTATGCACAGATTTTTGATATATTGACACACGATATGCCTAAACCGAATATGGTCGTCTATTTACATGCGAGTTTAGATACACTGCTCGAACGCATCCGCATGCGTAACCGTGATGTAGAGGCAAATATTCAACCCTCATATCTTGAACAACTCTCTCAAGACTACGAAGACTTCATGAGACATTTTGAGGCGACTCATCCCGAGATTCCTGTGATTCGTTTGAACGGGGATCATATAGACTTCGTAAAACATCAAGACGATTTGAATTATATTGTTGATCAAGTAGAGCAGCATTTAAATAAAGGAGAAGTTATCAAATGAATGCACGTGAACGCTATGGAATTCCACACGACAGCGTCATAACGATTGCAGGAACGGTCGGTGTTGGTAAGTCAACGATGACCAATGCTCTCGCTGATGCCCTCAACTTCCGTACCTCTTTTGAAAAAGTCGACACAAATCCTTATCTCGACAAATTCTATCAGGATTTTGAACGCTGGAGCTTCCATTTACAGATTTACTTTCTAGCGGAACGCTTCAAGGAACAAAAGAAGATTTTTGAATATGGCGGTGGTTTTATCCAGGACCGCTCCATCTATGAAGATACCGGCATTTTTGCCCGGATGCACTATGAAAAAGGGACGATGTCTGCAACCGATTATGAAACGTACCGAAACCTGTTTGATGCGATGGTGATGACACCATACTTCCCTCATCCCGATCTTTTAATATATTTGGAAGGGTCGTTCGATGATGTCGTTTCCCGAATCAAAGAACGTGGACGTCCAATGGAACAAGAAACTCCTATTGAATATTGGGAAGAGATGTTTACGCGTTATGACAATTGGATTGATAATTTCAACTCCTGCCCTGTCCTGCGCCTCAATATTGCCGACTATGATGTATTGAATGATAAAACAAGCATCGAACCTGTCCTTGAAAAAATCGGCCACTTCATCCAACAATCTCGTAAATGGCGCTCCAGCCATTTATTGACGTAAGCATAAAGATGAAACACCTGACGTCATTCAACGTCAGGTGTTTTTTTTCTATAATCTTCAATCATCATCCGGTGACTACCAACCATCTTCTCAGGCAAATCATGAAACTCGAAAAACTTCACCTGTACCGTTTCTGCAGGATCAAAAGCATAGTCCCCACTAAAATGTCTAGTGAAATAAGCTGTTGTCACAACGTAAAACTCATCTCCATTAGGAGCTCGGCTGAATTGATCTTCCCCAGAGTAAACATTCAATAACTGCAGATCTTTGACCTTTAATCCAGTCTCTTCGAATGCTTCACGTTTGGCGACTTGTTCCGTGCTCTCTCCAAGCTCCATCAAACCTCCCGGCAGTCCCCATACACCTTGAGGGGATGTTCGTTCCTGCAGTAAAATACGTCCTTTTTCATCCAGAATCATTACCACAGAGCCAACTAAAATAATGGGCCGATGACCGATAATTGCCCGTAAGTCCTCGACGTAACCCATAGCCTTCCTCCTCTCTCCATTATTCTATTATAACAAGAGAAAAGGACCCCTTTGAATAAAAGGAGTCCTTCTCGTAGATTAGCGTTCCATCGTATGCAACAGTTTTGTTAAGATGACAGCGCCCCCTACCATCACTGCACCAATCCATGGTGTATGAACAAGACCAATCGTATCAACGATGACCCCACCGACGGAGGATCCGATAGCAATACCGACGTTGAAAGCGGCAATATTCAAAGCAGAAGCTACATTAACCGCAGATGGAACATACTTCTCAGCTAATTGAACGACCAAGATCTGCAAAGCAGGGACGTTCATGAAAGCAAACAGTCCCATGAAAAACAATACAACTAAACTCAACACTTTAAATGGAATGACGAAAGCCAACAGGAGCAATACGATTGCCTGCAGTACAAACATCCAAAACAACGCTTTGATCGGATTTTTATTGGAAACTTTTCCACCAATCGTATTTCCGATCGCAACCGCAACTCCATAAATGAGCAGAATCACGCTGACAAACTTCGGATCGAAACCTGTCACTTCTTCCAGTAAAGGAGCAAGGTATGTGAAGGCCACAAACGTTCCGCCATATCCTAATCCTGTAATGACGAAAGAGAGCAGAATTCTTTTTTCAGTTAGTATTTTTAATTGGTCACGAAAGCTTGCAGGTGTTGCTTCTTCCAGGTTTTTCGGAACAAGCAAAGCACTTGCGATGATGCCGATTACGCCGAGCAAAGCTACACCGGCAAATGTCGCCCGCCAACCAAAAGTTTGTCCAATGAATGTTCCTAAAGGCACGCCTGTCACCGTCGCAACCGTCAATCCTGTAAACATAAAGGCAATGGCACTTGCCCGCTTATGCTCAGGGACTAAACTGGCAGCAATAGTCGATCCAATAGAGAAGAATATACCGTGAGAAAAAGCAGTGATGATTCTTGCAATTAATAGCAAGGTGAAGCTTGTCGAAACCGAAGCCACTAAATTACCAAGAATGAAAACAACCATCAGAGCCAGCAATAAACTTTTCCGGCTCAACTTATTGGTAAGAGCCGTCAAAACAGGTGCCCCCACAGCAACACCGACAGCATAACCGGAGATCAATACTCCCGCAAGTGTAATGGATATAGAAAGGTCATCGGCCATTGTGGATAATAAACCTACAGGTACAAATTCTGTCGTTCCTATACCGAACGCACTAATAGCAAGGGCCAACAAAGCAAACGGAAAACTTTTCGACTTATGATCAAGAGAATTTTCGTTGATATTCTCTGCGTGTGAACTCATCATTTTCCTCCTCATATATAAATAAGAATCATATCTGAAACCCATGTATCCAGGGCGCCTCTGGATGACAAACCTTATTATGAGGGCTGATCGAATACTTGAGAAGTACGCACTTCTGTGTGCTATAGGCACCTGTAAGTAACAATTGTATAGAATAGAGGGGTGTGAGGGTGTTCAGGCAAAATGTTTTTAACTTATGTTTCTTTCGTGTATAGTGAATTATCGGTTATACATGCTAAAAAGAAACATAGGAGCTCTAGAGGAGGTCAATCTCATGCCGAAATATAATATACCGGTGGAAGCAGCTCTGGAAGTCATCGGAGGCAAGTGGAAGGTCGTCATTCTGTGCCACTTAATAGAAAATAAACGACGGACAAGTGAGCTTAAACGATTAATGCCAGGAATCACACAAAAAATGTTGACCCAGCAGCTGAGGGAATTGGAAAGCGATGGAGTCATTACACGAATCGTTTATAATCAGGTACCCCCTAAAGTGGAGTATGAACTAACGGAATACGGCTGGACATTAAAAGGGGCATTGGACATGCTGTGTGCCTGGGGTGAGCAGCATATTGAAAAGACCTATCCCAATAAAGAAGAGGTATTATTGGATTCTTAATAAGATATAAAAATAGCCCTCACCGGTTATCCCGGTGAGGGCTTTACTCTTTATTCATTCAAGGAAAGCAAAATAAAAAATCGTTACGCGAAGTAACGATTTCTGTTCTATAAATCTCCAATATTTATGCGCTATTGTTGATAATAATATGGCGGAGGAGGAGGGATTCGAACCCCCGCGGGGCGTAAACCCCCTGGCGGTTTTCAAGACCGCTCCCTTCAGCCGGACTTGGGTACTCCTCCGTGTGACCGACAATAAATATAATATCATGGTTGTCCGTATCCGTCAACAAAACCCTGCAACTTTTTTAAAAAAGAGTTTGTTGTCGAACCATAACGAAAAATTGTCACTTCGTTATTATACAAATTCACTTCCTCAGAGTCAACAGCCCTCCGCGATCTCTGCTTTCAAATACGAATTCAATGAAATACGCCTGGAACCACAAAGGATCCAGGCGTATGTTCTGTTGACGCTCGATGTATTTGAGTTAGTTGATGACTTCTTTTCCACCCATGTATGGACGAAGAACCTCCGGGACGATGACGGTTCCATCTTCCTGCTGATAATTTTCAAGAATCGCTGCAACGGTACGACCGATGGCAAGACCAGAACCATTCAACGTGTGGACGAATTCAGGCTTACCCTTTTCTTCTCTACGGAAACGGATGCCTGCACGACGTGCCTGGAAATCTTCGAAGTTAGAGCAAGAGCTGATTTCACGATAAGTCTCCTGGCTTGGGATCCACACTTCGATGTCATACTTCTTCGCTGCTGTAAAGCCAAGGTCCCCCGTACACATGCTCATCACACGATAAGGAAGTTTCAACAGCTGAAGGACTTTTTCAGCATGACCTGTCAGTTCTTCCAAAACATCATAAGAATCTTCCGGCTTTGCCAGCTGGACAAGCTCCACTTTATTGAATTGGTGCTGACGAATCAATCCTCTTGTATCACGGCCGGCAGACCCTGCTTCGGAACGGAAATTCGTGCTGAAAGCTACAAATTTTTGTGGAAGGTCTTCAACAGATAGTATTTCTTCTCGATAGAAGTTTGTGACGGGAACCTCAGCTGTTGGTACAAGGAAGTAATCCCAGTCTTCAATTTTAAACGCGTCTTCTTCAAATTTAGGTAATTGCCCTGTACCTGTCATCGCTGTGCGATTGACCATTTGTGGTGGGAGCATTTCCTGATACCCGTGTTCATCCGCATGCAGATCCATCATGAAATTGAGCAATGCACGCTCTAAACGGGCACCAAGTCCTTTATAGAATACGAAACGGCTTCCGGTAACCTTTGATGCTCTTTCAAAATCAAGGATACCTAAATCTGTCGCTACATCCCAGTGAGGTTTAGCTTCGAAGTCAAATGTCGGGATCTCTCCTGCTTTGCGTGCTTCGATATTGTCTTCTTCATCGCCTCCGACGGGTACACTTTCATGAGGGATGTTCGGGATGGATAAGAGAAGCGTTTCAAGTTTCTCTTCCACATCTTTAAGCTCTGTATCCAGAGTTTTAATACGATCCCCGACTTCGCGCATTTCTTTGATTTTATCGTCCGCATCTTCCTTCGCTTTTTTCAGCTGGGAAATTTCTTTGGATACTTCATTCCGCTTGGCCTTCAGTTCTTCTGTTTCCTGAATCAGCTCACGGCGTTTGCTGTCCAAATCGCCGAAAGCATCCAAGTCAGAGAGGTCTTCTCCACGATTTTGCAGCTTCCCTTTTACTTCTTCAAAGTTCTGACGTAAGTATTTCATGTCCAACATGTTTATTTCCTCCTTTATTTACTCACTTCGATTAGTTGGAAGCTAAATAAAAAGCTCCCGTCCCTAAAGAAGGGACGAGAGCTTTGGTTTATGCTTCCCGCGATACCACCCAAGTTGAAGGTCTGTGTGACCTTCCGGCTTCACTCATAACGGTGAGTACCGGTCTGACCTACTTCATTCAGTCAGACACTCGAGGATGGATTCACATGGCTTCTCCATCAGTTCACACCAGCCACTGACTCTCTTTGAGAAGAAGGGACATGTTACTATTTCCTGTCATCGCGTTTATTTATAGTTTGTGTTACATAAGATTAGCGGATTCAGAATTATAATGCAAGTGTTTTTTTAGCTTCTTCTACCATTTTCACAAAATGCGTCGTTAAACGGTGGTCGTCCGTTAATTCTGGATGGAAGGAACAAGCTAAATAGTGACCTTCCTGAGCGGCTACAATATGACCGTCGTAGCGGGCCAGCACTTTCGTATTTTCCCCGACTCCTTCAATGTAAGGAGCACGGATGAATACGGCATTAAATTCTTCTGCCACACCTTCAATATTAAGATTCGCTTCAAAACTTTCACGTTGGCGTCCAAAAGCGTTACGACGAACTTTGATATCCATGACCCCTAGATGTACGTCATAAGAACCATCGATTTCTGAAGCGAGCAGGATAAGTCCGGCACACGTACCGAAGATCGGATTGCCGCTTTTTCCGAACTCACGGATCGGTTCTAAGAACTCGTACTTATCAATCAATCTACGGATGGTCGTACTCTCGCCACCAGGGATAATCAAGCCATCAATATCTTCCAGTTGTTCTGTCCTTTTGACGACGACGGCTTTGGCACCGGTCGCTTCGACAGAACGCACGTGCTCACGGAAAGCGCCTTGCAGGCCTAATACACCGATTGTAGTCATGCTGCATTCTCCTTTACTTACTGGCTGCGATCCTGCATACGCTGTTCAGGAGTAAGAGTAGACATTTCCATACCCTTCATGGCTGTTCCAAGACCCTTAGACAATTCACCAATCAGCTTGTAATCGTCATAGTGAGTCGTTGCTTCAACAATTGCACGGGCGAACTTTTCCGGGTTGTTGGATTTGAAGATACCAGACCCAACGAACACTCCGTCTGCTCCAAGCTGCATCATCAAGGAAGCATCTGCAGGGGTTGCAATACCGCCGGCAGCAAAGTTAACGACAGGCAGACGTCCTTCTTCACGAATCTCCATCAGTAGATCGAATGGAGCGCCGTTATCTTTCGCGTAGACCATCACTTCATCTTCTGAAAGTCCACGCAAATGACGGATCTGTGACTGGACCTGACGCATATGGCTGACAGCCTCTACAATGTTACCTGTTCCTGGTTCACCCTTTGTACGAAGCATGGATGCACCTTCACGGATGCGGCGTGTCGCTTCACCCAAGTTACGGCAGCCACATACGAATGGCACTGTGTAATCATCTTTTTTGATGTGATAGATTTCATCAGCTGGAGTAAGAACTTCACTCTCATCGATATAGTCAACGCCCATAGCTTCAAGAACGCGTGCTTCTGTAATATGCCCAATACGAGCTTTTGCCATAACTGGAATAGAAACGGCATTCATCACTTCTTCAACGATCGTAGGATCAGCCATACGAGCGACCCCGCCTGCTGCGCGAATGTCTGCAGGAACTCGTTCGAGAGCCATTACGGCTACCGCACCCGCTTCTTCAGCGATTTTTGCTTGTTCTGCGTTTACGACGTCCATGATGACGCCACCTTTTTGCATTTCTGCCATGCCGCGTTTTACGCGATCCGTACCTGTTTGTGCCATGTTGATTCCTCCCTAACAGCTCTATAGTTTAAACATTTTATTTCGAATCATAGATTCTTATCCTCTATTGTAACGCAATACTATATTAAATCCCACTGGTTATCTAGGGATTTTTTCACCTAGAACCAGCCTTTGACCATGTCGACGGCGCCTGTGAAGATATCACTGAAGAATTCTCCAATCGCACCAAGGGTCAGCATGAACCAGTTTGCTTTCTCCACACTGGAAGAAGTGACGATTTCGATGGTTGGTCCACCGTCAGCAAGAATATTTCCATAGTCCTCTTCTCCGTTGTAAACGAGCTTCGCTGTCCCGACTTTCTGCCCTTTTTCTACGGGGGCGACAAGGTTGCCGTTGTCATCCAACTGATCCTCAGAGATATTGAACTGAATCTCATATTGATCTTCTTCACCGTTTTTCACAAGTGTGCTCAATGCCGCACTCGTTTCGATCGCTACATCATCTTCTTTTCCTTTTGCGACAGGTAGTGTCGACTCTTCTTCAGGCGTCGCTCCTGCTGCGAAAAGTTCCTGACGTGAGAACTGATTGAATCCGTAGTCGAGCAATTGTTTCGTTTGATTAAAACGGGAAGCTCTGGATTCGGATTTCATAACAACGGAAATAAAACGCTGCCCATCTCGTTCTGCTGTTCCTGTAAACGTGTTCTGGGCAAGTTCTGTGTAACCTGTTTTCAATCCGTCCATTCCTTCATATTCGAACTGCGCCAAGTTCTGTCCCGGCATACCTGGAAGCATCCAGTTCCAGTTCGTTACGGTTTGTCCGGCAAAATCAAGTGTCGGTTTGCTTGAGATCTCAAGCGCTTCCGGATAATCATTCGTTAAGTGATAAGCAAGCAGTGCAGCAGACTTCGCTGAAAGCATGTTCGTCGCTTCAGGGTCTGTCCCTTCAGGATAATTGTCTCCCAAGTGGGAGTTGTTCAGTCCTGTTGCATTCACAAAATCATAATCAGGCAGCCCCATTTCAGCTGCTTTCTCGTTCATCATCTGAACAAATTCACCTTCACTGCCCGCAATCAATTCTGTAAGAGCAATGGTTGTCGCATTATCTGAGTTTATTGCCATCGCTTCATACAGTTCACGTACCGTGTATTGCTCGTCCAGCTTCAGGCCAACCCCTGAAAACTCAGGATTTGCCGATATATCAAAAGCATATTGACTAATTTGTGTTGTCGTATCCCAGCTGATCTGCCCTTCCTCAATTGCCTCCATGACAAGATATTCGGTCATCATCTTCGTCATACTGGCAGGAGGTAATGTCAAATCCGCCTCTTTTTCAAATATAATCTTCCCTGTCTCCGCGTCCACGAGTATTGCCGATTCTGCGCCAACATCTACGCTTGCGTATGTATGTCCAGGATTCATGGACACAGCAAAGAACCCCATAAGCAATGCCAACATCAAGGCCATAGATGTTTTTATTCTTTGTGTCACTTTCTCAACCTCCACCCTTAAAATATGCATCTTTGTTATTTTATCACATGCGTATATAAAAGAATAGACAGGGAAAAGTCCCTGTCTATCACTTTTTATACGGGTCAAACGGAGTAGTTTGGCGCTTCCTTTGTAATTTGTACATCATGTGGATGACTCTCTCTTAAGCCTGCTCCTGTAATTCTTGTAAATTGTGCGTCTGTACGTAAAGCCGTAATAGTTGGTGTTCCACAATACCCCATACCCGAACGAATACCACCGAGAAGCTGATGAATGGAGTCTGCCAATGGTCCTTTATATGGCATACGTCCTTCAATCCCTTCCGGTACAAGCTTTTTCGATTCTTGCTCGCTTTGGAAGTAGCGGTCTTTGGATCCGGATTCCATCGCACCGACAGATCCCATTCCGCGATAGACTTTGAAACGGCGGCCCTGGAAGATTTCTGTTTCGCCAGGACTCTCAGAGACACCGGCAAGCAAGCTTCCAAGCATGACAGCATGTCCACCTGCGGCAAGAGCCTTCACAATATCACCGGAGTATTTGATTCCTCCGTCGGCAATGACCGGCTTATTGTATTTCGCCGCTTCTTTCGCACAGTCATAGACGGCTGTAATTTGAGGAACGCCGACACCAGCAACGACACGTGTGGTACAAATGGAACCTGGCCCGATTCCGACTTTGACAACGTCCGCTCCTGCTTCGATCAATTCGCGTGTTGCATCTGCTGTCCCTACGTTGCCTGCAATGATATTCACTTTCGGATGACGGTCACGGATGCGCTTGACCTGTTCGATCACACCCTGAGAATGTCCATGAGCAGTATCAACAACAAGAGCATCGACACCTGCTTCTACTAGTTTATCAATACGTGTCATCGCATCTGCCGTGACACCAACAGCTGCAGCACACAGAAGACGTCCTTGCTCATCTTTTGCTGATAAAGGAAATTCGATCACTTTCTCTATATCCTTAATGGTGATCAATCCTTTGAGAATCCCATTGTTATCGACCATCGGAAGCTTTTCAATCTTATATTGCTGCAAGATTTTTTCTGCTTCATCGAGTGTCGTTCCTACAGGTGCTGTGACAAGGTTCTCGTGCGTCATGACGTCACTGATTTGGATCGAATAATCTTCTATAAAACGGAGGTCACGGTTGGTGATGATTCCGACAAGTTTCTGTTCTTCCACACTATTGACGATCGGCACACCGGAAATACGGAATTTCCCCATTAAATGTTCAGCATCAAAAACCTGGTGTTCGGGAGTCAAAAAGAACGGGTTGGTAATGACGCCGCTTTCGGAGCGTTTCACTCGGTCCACGTGTTCCGCCTGCTCTTCAATCGACATATTTTTATGAATGACGCCAAGTCCTCCCTGACGTGCCATACCAATCGCCATTTTCGCCTCCGTAACCGTATCCATTCCGGCACTGATGATCGGCATATTCAGACGTAACGTCGGAGACAACTCTGTTGCCAGCGAAACATCACGTGGCAATACATCGGACTTAGCAGGCAAAAGTAGTACATCGTCAAACGTTAAACCTTCTTTTGTAAACTTGTCTTCACGCATGCTTGACCTCTCCTTTTCTTCTTAAAATAGTTTGGGTGAAAGTGGGTAAAATAAGTGGTATATTCTCGTAACACCATTTCTTATTGTTATTTACAATACGACAATGGTCGGGCTTTTTCAACCATAAAAAAATGGGAGAGAATTCCTTTGATGTTAGAAAGGAGGAACTTTCTTTGCACTCCACCGATCCGATTCTTACTTACCTTCAAGTGACTGCACATACAAGACCCTTCTTGTTGTCTTGTTATGAAAAGATCAATCATTCACGAGCCGAACATCATGCATACAACAATGCAGAACGATTCATTCACGGTCTCAGCCTCGGGCAGGATTATTGGTCGACAGCTTTACATACACCTCTGAGTGTAAAGCCTCTTCTTTTTTATTATGGAATGAACCATTTCATTAAAAGCTGCCTGTTGACGGTTGATCCTGGATATCCTGCCACTGCAAAGGTTCTTGCCCACGGACTGTCGACACGTAAAAGAAAAAAACAGCATTATCGTTTTTTAGAGGATGATGTCCGTATCCAGCCGCATGGATTATTCCCCCATGCCGCTGAGCATTTGTTTCAATTTTCCTCACAAAAAACAAAGATATCCATGGATGAATTGCTCCGTCCGCTTCCTGGAATGGAAGAACTGTTTCTCTTAAAGAACCCGATTCCTATCACAATGGAAGAAGAATGGCCTGAACTGCTGGCCTATTTTGCAGTCCTTTATAACTTGAGTATGCTCGTCCGTTATGAAGGGGAGTGGTGGGGGGAAATGGAACAGATGAGAGATCGGGAGGATTATGTCTTCATCGTACACTTTTTACAATCAGCGTCGGGTCGCATACCGAAAATTCTCGCTTCCTGGCTGAATGACCAGTTTGCCTCTCTTTCCTGAAGCAAACTGGTCTCTTTTCATTCATATACTTCTTCAATATGAAGGTCCAGTTGTTCTTTCAACGCGAGAATCTGTCCGTCATCTATGATCCGTACAAGCGGCCTTGTCGGATTTGCCTCTTCCACGAAAATGACTTCTGCCTCACGATGATCAGACAAACGGATGTTGGTCCCTGTAGAATAACTGGTCATTTCCTTAACTAAAGCGCTGATTACTTTATGGTCATAGCGACCGAACTGTTCCTGGAGGATTTCTTCGAGCACTTTATAAGGGGACTGTTTCCTACGGTACATCCTCTCAGACGTCATAGCGTGGTACATATCACAAACAGCGATGATCTGACTGAACGGATGGATTTTATTCTGACTGACTCCTAAAGGGTACCCTGTCCCATCCAAACGTTCATGATGCTGTAAAATAGCAACCTTCGCGTGATTGCTCAAGGAAGAGATTTTTTCTACGTTGCGGTAACTGTAAGTCGGATGGTTTTTCACCCTCTCATATTCCTGCTCTGTTAAAGGGGAATCTTTCCATGTAATTCGTTCACTGATTTTAGCCATCCCACTATCTGCTAAAAGACCTGCTAAACCGACTTGAATCCACTCACCATAGTTGTATCCCATTTTCCGTGCAACATAGCTGGACAACAGCCCCATCGCTACACTGTGATGATAGATATAATCCTTACTGGATGTATAATGATGGAGCGAAAAAACCTCTCTCCCTGCGGAATCAGCCGCTCTCTCAAGGTGTGGGACCATCACTTTGCGGATCTCGTTAATATTTATAGGCGAGCCTCCCTGCCACGAAATGAACCATTTTTTATATTCCTGAACCGCAGCTAAGTAGGATTCAAAAAATGGAAGGGGCGTTTCCTCCAACCCCCGTTTCTGATGTAAATCTTCCTGGTCTGCGCTTCCAGAAGCTATAAAAAGCGAACCGTCCGACCGGCGATTGGAGATTTCCACAAGATCAATGTTGAATTTTTGCAGTACATCAATATGGACAGGCTGAAGGGTCGTATTTTTAGGAACAATCGGTCGATTCGTCCGTCCCATGACATCTTTCGTCAAGAGACACCCTGGTTCCAATTGAGATGTAGCCACCCTCATGGCAACGAACCACCTTTCACTAGTTTCTTATTATGTCAGAACCCTCATCTCACAGTCATTTCAGATAAGCGAGCTATCCTGAAAGAATAAACCGCGGCATTTAAATACTGCAGATCTCCCGTGAGGACGGCTTGCCGCCATGCCCTCATGAAAGCAAACGACAAACTAAATACTTATATAAAGGCCTTTTGTATGACTTCTAGTTCTATATTACCATGAATGATGTAATAAAATAGAAAATATTGAAAAATTAATGGATCACTTTTATTCTGTTATTCCTCCATCTATAAAAAAAGTCGCCTGTCGAATCATTCGACAGGCGACGGATCATGGAAGTTTGCTTATTTATGATTCATCTGATTCTTCCTCTGTTGAATCAGAGGGTGTTTCAGCATCTTCAGAAACCTCATCTTGAGATTCCGCTTCTTTTTCAAGCGCTTCTTCCAATAATTCCTCTTCTTCTTTTTCTGACTCGACACGGGCGACGGTAGCGACTTCTTCACCTTCTCCAAGACGAATCAAGCGTACCCCCTGTGTGTTACGTCCAGTTTCAGAAATACTTTCCATCGGCATACGGATCAAGACACCACTCTCTGTTATGATCATGATATCTTCTTCACCATTTATGGCTTTCGTAGCGACGACCTGACCATTCTTATCTGTCAGATTACACGTAATAATCCCTTTACCACCACGGTTGGTAATCCGGTATTCCTCGGCCGGTGTGCGCTTTCCATACCCTTTGCTTGTAACGGTGAGTACTTGCAGGGAATCATCAAGGATTTCCATGGATACGACTTTGTCGTCTTCCCGGAGGGAGATCCCTTTAACACCTGCGGCTGTACGTCCCATCGCTCGGATTTGATCTTCATTGAAACGGATCAAATAGCCGTTCTGTGTTCCGATCATGATATCTTTCGTTCCATCCGTCAGACGGACGGAGATCAGTTCATCATCTTCGCGTAAACCGAGAGCGATCAATCCGCCTTTTCGGATATTCGCAAATTGGGACAGTGTCGTACGCTTCGTGATTCCGTTCTTCGTTGTAAAGACCAGGTACCAGTCATCGACAAAGTCTTCAACCGAAATCACTGCATTGATCCATTCATCACGTTCCACGTTCAACATGTTGATGATTGGAATTCCTTTAGCCGTTCGGCTGAATTCTGGTACTTCGTAACCTTTAGCTTTATATACTTTCCCTTTGTTTGAGAAGAAAAGCAAAGTATTATGTGTCGACGTGGATAATAGGTGTTCAACGAAATCTTCTTCGTGTGTACCCATTCCCTGCACTCCTCGTCCACCTCTGCGCTGTGAACGATAAGTAGATGCAGGAAGACGTTTGACATAGCCCTGGTGAGTGACCGTGACAATGACCGTCTCTTCAGGAATCAAGTCCTCATCCTCAATGAAGTCTGTTCCGCCAAGGACGATTTCTGTACGGCGCTCATCATTGTAGCGTTCTTTCACATCCAGGAGTTCTTCACGGATAATTTCAAGGACCTTTTCATCGTCAGCAAGAATCGCTTTTAATTCTTGAATCAATTCCATGACTTCCTGATATTCATTCTCGATTTTCTCACGCTCTAAACCGGTCAGGCGCTGCAGACGCATATCAAGAATGGCTTGGGCCTGCTTTTCAGAAAGACCGAAGCGCTCCATCAAACCGGTACGTGCAATTTCAGTCGTTTGAGATTCACGAATCAGTGAAATCACTTCATCCAGGTGGTCAAGGGCAATACGCAGACCAGCAAGAATATGAGCGCGCGCTTCTGCTTTTCTAAGTTCGTATTCGGTACGGCGGCGAATGACGACTTTCTGGTGTTCCAAATAATGCTCAAGGCACTGCTTCAAGTTGAGCACTTTCGGGTGGCCGTTGACGAGTGCGAGCATGTTGATGCCGAACGTTGATTGCAGGGCCGTCATTTTGTATAGATTGTTGAGAAGCACGTTCGGATTTACATCCCGGCGCAACTCTATAACAATGCGCATACCATTACGGTCCGACTCATCACGTAGGTCTGTGATGCCGTCGATTTTCTTATCGCGGGCAAGATCGGCAATTTTTTCAACAAGTCGGGCTTTGTTCACCTGATAAGGAAGCTCGTTCACGATTAAACGGGCTTTGCCGTTGGCTTGTTCTTCAATTTCTACATCCGCACGGACGGTGATCGAGCCTTTCCCTGTTTCATAGGCTTTGCGAATGCCACTTAAGCCGAGAATTTTACCGGCTGTCGGGAAGTCCGGACCATAGATATGGTTTTCCATCAATTCCTGGATGGTAATCTCCGGATCTTTACTGAGCGCGAGCACCGCATCAATAACCTCACCCAGCTGGTGAGGGGGGATGTTTGTCGCCATTCCGACAGCAATTCCTGAACCACCGTTGACGAGCAAGTTCGGAAACTTGGATGGAAGCACTACAGGCTCCCGCTCTGTTCCATCGTAGTTATCGTTATAATCAATGGTATCTTTGTTGATATCACGCAGAATCTCCATGGAAATCTTGGACATACGTGCTTCCGTATAACGCATGGCGGCTGCAGCATCTCCGTCCACCGAACCGAAGTTTCCGTGTCCATCGACGAGCATGTATCGGTAGTTGAAGTCCTGTGCCATACGCACCATTGTGTCATAGACAGCAGAGTCCCCGTGCGGGTGGTACTTACCGATTACTTCCCCTACGATACGTGCAGACTTTTTGTAAGCTTTGTCCGCATGCATCCCAAGGTCATGCATCGCATATAATATCCTTCTGTGTACAGGTTTCAGGCCGTCTCTGACATCAGGAAGGGCACGGGCCACGATGACACTCATCGCATAATCCAGGAATGAGGTGCGCATTTCGTGACTGATGTTGACTTCCTGCACGCGCGGACGTTCGGGTTGATCCACCATTCTTTTACCTCCTAGTTACCTAAAAGGGGAAAGGATATGTTCGCCTCCCTTTCCCACTCTTTCATGACATTTGTTTTATATTAAACATCAAGGTTTTGTACGTATTGGGCGTTCTCTTGAATGAAGTTACGACGCGGTTCGACTTTGTCTCCCATAAGAATATCGAAGGTTTCATCCGCCCCCATCGCATCCTCTAAGCTGACCTGAAGCATCGTTCTCGTTTCAGGGTCCATTGTCGTTTCCCAAAGCTGTTCCGGGTTCATCTCTCCAAGACCCTTATAGCGCTGAACACCGGGCTTAGGTGAGTTGGACAGCTCGGCAAGCTTCGCATCCAGCTGCTTATCACTGTACGTGTAGTAGATCGCTTTTCCTTGCTGGATCTTGTAAAGCGGCGGCTGAGCGATATAGATATAGCCATGTTCAATCAATGGACGCATATAACGGTAGAAGAACGTCAATAGTAAAGTACGGATGTGTGCACCATCGACGTCGGCATCGGTCATGATGACAATCTTATGATAACGTGCCTTTGAAATATCGAATTCTTCACCGATTCCTGTACCAAGAGCGGTAATAATGGCACGTACTTCATTGTTGGAAAGGATTTTATCCAGGCGTGCTTTTTCAACATTGATGATTTTACCGCGCAATGGCAGAATCGCCTGAAAATGACGATCTCGTCCCTGCTTGGCAGATCCACCGGCAGAATCACCCTCAACGATGTAAAGTTCAGAGATATTCGCATCCTTGGACGAACAGTCCGCCAATTTACCTGGCAGGTTGGATACCTCTAGCGCATTTTTACGGCGCGTCAATTCACGAGCTTTCTTCGCGGCCATTCTTGCTCTTGAAGCCATCAATCCTTTTTCAACAATCGTTTTCGCCATGTTTGGATTTTCGAAAAGGAACTTTGTGAAGCTTTCTGAGAACAGAGAGTCCGTAACGGTACGGGCTTCACTATTTCCGAGCTTCGTCTTTGTTTGACCTTCGAACTGCGGGTCCGGATGTTTGATCGAAATGATCGCTGTCAAACCTTCCCTGACATCGTCGCCGGTCAAATTCGGATCCGTCTCCTTGAACATGTTGTTTTTACGTGCATAGTCGTTGATCACACGTGTCAAACCGGTTTTGAACCCGGATTCGTGTGTCCCGCCTTCATACGTATGGATGTTGTTGGCATAGGAATAAATGTTGCTTGCGAATCCATCGTTGTACTGCATGGCAATTTCTATGGAAATCTCGTCCTGCTCATCCTCAATGAAGAAGGCATCATGCAGGGTTTCGCGCGTGCGGTTCATATGTTCGACATAAGAAAGGATTCCGCCTTCGAAATAATAATTCACAGGCTCTTCATCTGTGCGTTTATCTTCGATAGTGATCGTAAGCCCCTTGTTGAGGAAAGCGAGCTCACGCAAACGATTAGCCAGAATTTCGAACTTATATTCCTCTGTTTCCGAGAAAATTTCAGGGTCTGGTTTGAATTGAATACGTGTTCCGGTCTGATCAGTCTCTCCGATCACCTTCAAGTCTTCTTCTGGAACACCACGGTGATAAGCCTGGTAATGGATATTTCCATCACGGTGGACGAACACTTCCAGTTTCGTAGATAAGGCGTTTACGACGGACGCCCCTACACCATGGAGTCCCCCGGATACTTTATATCCGCCCCCGCCGAACTTACCTCCGGCGTGAAGAACGGTCAATATGACTTCAACAGCGGGACGTCCTGTTTTCTCCTGAATCCCGACAGGAATACCACGGCCGTTATCGGTAACCGTAATGCTGTTGTCTTTTTCGATCGCGACTTGAATATGATCGCAAAAACCGGCCATCGCTTCATCAATACTGTTATCAACGATTTCCCATACGAGGTGGTGAAGGCCCTTTTCGTTGGTTGAACCAATATACATTCCTGGACGTTTTCTTACCGCTTCTAAACCTTCCAGTACCTGTATTTGACTCTCATCATATGCCTGCTGCTCTTCGATAATATCTTCCTTCATGGTACTCACCTACATTTCTCAAGTGGTTTATCTCTAATCCCTTACGTCTAATATCTATGGATATATTAAAAATCGGACTCTTCCGAGAAATCTTCCAGTTTGTTCAGTGTCGTCATCATGTTCGCCCGTTTCTTCAAAGTATAGACAGATAGTGGGCTGAAATAGATGACATCATTCGTAATTACAATGGCTTTCGCCTGGTGGTCTTCCGTTTCAATGACCTGCTTTTCCTTACGTTGGTTATGAATCATCTCTTCGATGATGGAAGAAGATGAAATCAAACTATGATCAATAATCGCCACGACATCCTTCGACTGGATGACGTGATCATCCCCGATATGAATGAACAATTCGCCACCTCATTTCTCTACGTCTATCGTTCCTTCTTTCACACGGAAAATTTCCGCTTGTTCCAGTGCTTCATGCTCAATTCCATCAATACTCGTCGTAGAAACGAACGTCTGCACTTTTCCTTGAATCGTATGAAGCAGATGCGATTGCCTGAAATCATCCAGTTCACTAAGTACATCATCGAGAAGCAAAATGGGGTATTCGCCTACTTCACTATGAATAAGCTCTATTTCAGCGAGTTTCAAAGACAAAGCTGTCGTCCGCTGCTGGCCCTGTGACCCATACGTTTGGACATCTTTTCCGTTCACGTAAAAAACCAAATCATCCCTATGTGGTCCTGCCAACGTCGTCCCGCGTTCCACTTCTTTTGATTCAATTTCTGTAAATTTTTCAGAGAATGTATTCTTTATTGTTTCCAAATTCATATCCTCTGATACTCGTACACTCGCATCATAAGCAATTTCGAGCTGCTCCAGCTGCCGACTGATTCCTTCGTGGATCGGTGTAGCCCATGATCTTAGGAGCTGCAGGAATTTAAACCGGCGTTCGACAATTGTCGTTGCATGTTCAATCAGCTGCTCTGTCAAAACACCGAGCATCGTCCGGTCCGCTCCCGGCTTACGCTGTAAATCTTTCAACAGATGATTTCGTTGTCTGAGAATCTTCTGGTACTGTCCTAAGTGATAAATATATGTGGGCTGGATCTGGCCGATTTCCATGTCAATAAACCGACGACGCACCTGAGGACTCCCCTTTACAAGATTGAGATCCTCAGGTGCAAACATCACCACGTTCAAAGCGCCGATATAGTCGCTCAGACGCTTTTGCTCAATATGATTCAACTTCGCTTTTTTCCCCTTTTTAGAAACGATGATTTCTAAAGGGAAGCGACGATTACGTTTAAAGATACTCCCTTTTATTTTACCATACTCTTCATCCCACTGTATCAGTTCTTTGTCTCTCGGAGTGCGATGGGATCTCGTAAAAGCGAGTACATAGATCGCTTCCATCAGATTGGTCTTTCCCTGGGCATTTTCACCAATGATGACATTGATCTTATGGTCGAACGTCAATGAGAGCTCATCATAGTTCCTGAATGAACGTAATGATAACTCATGGATATACATACGCCTGACCTAAGCTTCTTCGACGACAGTGAAGCTGCCGAATTCTTCCACTTCAACTGTATCGCCCACATACAGTTTGCGGCCACGACGATTGTCAGGTTCTCCATTTACCAAAACTTCAAATTCCGACAAGAAAATTTTCACCATTCCACCAGATTCGACAATATTGGCTAATTTTAAAAATTTCCCTAATGGAATATATTCTGTACTGATACCGATCTCTTCGTTCATATCATTTCACCCTATTTCATGAATTCACCTATTTTTCATTTTACTAAAGATAGGTGTGTAAAGAAAGTGTGAGAAGACGAAACAGGTCTGTATGCCTCTTTCATCCCCATACTATGGAGTTTTCAGCTTGTGTATTTTATCTATTCTTTCATCATTCACTCATATTCGATTTTTCACTGTCTCCCAAAAAAACTTAGCTACCTAAGTAATAAGTTCTTTGAAACGAACAGACATGAACAAAGTCACTTCTAATCCAATGTCTCTCCAAGTAAGCCACCAAAACTGCCCAATAAGAAAAGGTGCTCTATGCAAAACATAAAGCACCTTTTTACCTTTACCTTTTTCTAAGATTTAATAAGTTCTGACAGGGAGAATCAATTGTAAAATCTGGTCGTCATCGACAGGTCGGATCAAGAATGGACGCATAGCTCCTGTAAACTCGACTTTTACCTGGTCATAATCGACCGCTTTCAGTGCATCCATCATGTATTTGGCACTGAAGGAAATCTTCAAATCTTCTCCATCGACAGCAGTCGCCATCACTTCTTCGACAACATTCCCTACTTCCGGGGAGTTTCCTGTAATTTCAAGATGATTGTCTTCTTTTGTAATTAAACGAACAACATTGTTGCGATTCTCTTTCGCGAGAAGAGACGCACGATCTACTGATTGCAGCAATTCTTTTGTATCGATTTTGACAATGGTTTTGCTCTGTTCGGGAATTAAGCGGGAAGTTTCAGGATAATTTCCATCAAGCAGACGTGAAAGGAAATAAAGATGTTTCGTACGGAATAACACCTGATTTTCTGTCACACTCACTTCAATCGTGTCTTCGGAATCATCAAGAATTTTGTTTAATTCCGTCAAACTTTTACCAGGAATGACAACCGCCGGTAAAGATTTTCCATCCGGTTGTTCCAATGGAATTTTACGTGAGGCTAACCTGTGGCTGTCGGTTGCTATGAATTCCAGGCTCCCGTCTTCAAGTTTTACATGAACTCCCGTTAGAATTGGTCTTGTTTCAGAAGTAGATACAGCGAAAACTGTCTGCCGTATTAAATTTTTCAAAAGGTCAATCGGCAGTTCAAAGCTCTCTTCTGTATGAAGCTGAGGAAGTTGCGGGTATTCTTCTGGATCCTGTCCATTCAAATGGAATTCTGCATTCCCCGAACGTATCGTGACATTACGAGTATGGTCACTTTCTATTTCCACCGTATTTTGAGGAAGTTTACGTACAATATCAGGGAAATACTTAGCCTGAAGTACAATGCTTCCCGGTTCAATGTTTTCTACATAAACAATGCCGTCTTCTTCACTAGGAATGAAAGATTCAATCGAAATATCTGAATCACTACCTGTTAATTTGATTCCTTCTTCTGTTGCTTCGAGTTTCATTCCAGTAAGAATTGGAATCGTAGTTCTGGAAGAGATGGCTTTCATGACGTTTTGAACACTATTGATCAATTGATCCCTTTGGATAACAAATTTCATTTTGAATACACTCCTCCTAATTGAGCATATATTAATTATTTTTATTATAAAATGCAGTAATAGTACTAGTATGGGCTGTGGAAATGTGGATAACAAGGATAAACGTTGATTTACTAAGGTTATCCACATGTGGACAGAGTGTTGACGAACGTGCAATCACTATTCACATTATCCACTAGTGAGATTTCAACTGTTCTCTGATTTCATCCAACTCTTTTTGCAGCTGTTGATCATCTGCCACCATTTTTGAGATTTTCTCATGGGCATGAATGACCGTCGTATGATCACGGCCTCCAAATTCCTCACCAATTTTCGGCAACGAGAAATCTGTCAGTTCCCTTGAGAGATACATGGCGATCTGTCTTGGAAAGGCGACAGATTTTGTGCGTTTCTTCGCCGGGAAATCTTCCAATCTCACATTGTATTTTTCACCGACCATTTCCTGAATGGCTTCAATTGTAATGACCTTGGGTTTGGAGCTTGGAATGATATCTTTCAAAGCTTCCGCTGCAAGCGATGCGTTGATATCACTATTGATTAAAGAAGAATAAGCGACGACACGGATCAGTGCACCTTCCAGTTCACGGATGTTTGTATCGATTTGGTTCGCGATATAAAGCATCACTTCGTTCGGGATATCCAGCCCTTCTGCTTTTGCCTTTTTACGAAGGATGGCGATCCTTGTTTCTAAATCAGGAGGAGTAATGTCCGTGATTAATCCCCATTCAAATCGTGAGCGCAGGCGGTCTTCCAGTGTCGGGATTTCTTTAGGCGGACGGTCACTGGAAATGACAATCTGCTTGCTTTCTTCATGGAGTGTATTGAACGTATGGAAGAACTCTTCCTGTGTTTGTTCTTTTCCTGCAAGGAACTGTATATCATCTATTAAAAGCACGTCGACACTTCGATATTTGTTCCGGAAGTTGACGGCTTTGTTGTCTCTGATGGAATTGATGAATTCGTTCGTGAATTTTTCAGATGATAGATAAACCACTTTGGCATTAGGATTATGATCGAGTACATAGTGTCCGATCGCATGCATCAGGTGCGTTTTACCAAGCCCTACGCCACCATAGATAAACAAGGGATTATAGGCTTTGGCTGGTGCTTCTGCCACAGCTAAGGAAGCTGCATGAGCAAAACGGTTGCCTGAGCCGATGACAAAGGTATCGAAGGTATATTTGGAATTCAGCATGCTTTGCGGTGACTCTTCGTTTCCATTGTTTTTTACATTCGGTACTTTTTTAGATGATAGTTTCACATCTTCCAGGGAGTCGTCCTTGGATTCCGGAATAATAAACTTTGTATCAAGTTCCGCCCCAGTCACTTCATATAAAGTTTCCGTAATCAAGCTCTCATATTGATTTTCAAGCCAATCTCTGGCGAATTCATTCGGAGCAACGATCGTCAGCGTATTTTCATTTAAAGAATCTGCTTTAGTTGCTTTCAGCCATGTTTCGAAGCTCGGTTTGCTGATTTTTTCTTTAATCTGCTCGAGCGTATTGTTCCATAATTCATTGATGTTCTCCAAATTGTTTCACCCCTCTCTGTTTCAGTGGAAAACAAAAAAACCTTTCGTTCTCTTTTTCGAACGTAGCAAAAGGATCGAAAGGTAATCGTATAAGGTTTGTATAATAGATGTCGTTAAAAAACCTCTGATCGGATGTGGATGTCCGAGAGTTGATTTTACTAGAGTTCTAGAAAGTTATTTTCAATATCCACACTCTTGTGCATAACTGCATAAACAGTCGTGTTAATAACTGTCCACACGTTATCCACAATCTGTGGAAAAGATTTATGGTCTTCAGAAGTCATTCACGGTTAAACACAAATATAATACCAGATAAAAACGGCAGTTGCAATGGTTCACGCTAACTTATCCACAATTTCAACGCCTTGTAGACAAAAGTCATCCACAACACTATATTTTGTGATTTTCTTGTCGATATTTGTTGTGGACAGTAGAAAACGCAGGCTTAAATTATACACAGATCCTGTGAATGTTCGCCAGGGGGAGAGTTTGTTCGCTTATTTTAGACATATGCTTTCGTTTGTTATAGTACAGAGCTGTTATATAACGGGAGTGATCTTTAAGGATTCATCCTTAAAATAAAAGTTGACAAAAAGCAAGGGGATTTATTATACTAATCGGGACTGCCTTTTAGATGTATTATTGGAATTTTCCTCAGGAGGTGTATATATAATGAGTAAACGCACGTTTCAACCAAATAATCGTAAGCGCAAAAAAGTACACGGCTTCCGTGCACGTATGAGCAGTAAGAATGGTCGTCATGTTCTTGCACGTCGTCGTCGTAAAGGAAGAAAAGTTCTATCAGCATAGGCCACTGAAAACAATCAGTGGTCTTTTTTTCAGTATAATGGTCAAAAGAAGGGGCGGATCTTCGTCCCTCTTTTGTTTTTTATAGAAAAGAAGAACTTAGAATGCTTTTTTCATTCTTTATAGATGTTTAGTCACCAAAAAGGTGAGAGAAGGATAAAAAGAGATATTTTTCTACATAATGGTAAAAGATCTCTTGCTGGGTAAATAGTGGAAGGCAAAATGGTCTGCCCAAGCCACCTTGTATGTGATTTTGGAGGGTGTTCGATGAAAAAAGCTTATCGTATTAAAAAAAATGAAGAATTTCAAAAGGTTTTTCGTCGCGGGCAGTCGTTCGCCAATCGCCAGCTGGTCCTTTATTATATGAAAAAGGAAGAGCAATCCCATTTTCGAATCGGTTTATCTGTCAGTAAGAAAATCGGTCATGCGGTCATGCGGAACCAGATCAAGCGGTATCTCAGGCAAGCCTTTCATGAACTGGAGGAAGAGATCCCCCCGAATTATGACCTTGTCATCATTGCACGGAAACCGACCAATCAAATGGAATTTCATGAGATAAAGAAAAGCCTGACCCACGTATTATCACGGTCAAAGCTATTAAATAAAAAAATTCACACGTAATCATATAGAATTATGGTGTCAACTAATGCTAAACTTATGATTGTCGTATAGTCATTCATCGGTTTGTATTTAAAAAAAGATAGAAGAGCGATTTCATTAAGGAGGAAGGAACGTTGCGGAATAAATTACTCATCCTGGTCGCGATGACAGGTATGCTTACGTTCCTATCCGGGTGTATGGACGTCAACCAAGAGATCACCTCGGATAGTACAGGATTTTGGAATGAATATATTGTTTATCCATTATCACAAACATTGTTGTTTTTCGCTGATGCCACGAATGGAAGTTACGGATTGGCGATTATTATCGTTACAATCATTATCCGCGTCTTGCTTTTGCCATTGAACGTCAAACAACTGAAAAGTTCAAAAGCGATGCAGGATATTCAACCGGAATTGAAAGAATTGAGAGAGAAGTATTCTTCTAAAGATGCTCAGACTCAACAGAAGCTTCAACAAGAAACAATGCAGCTTTTCCAGAAAAACGGCGTCAATCCACTAGCTGGGTGTTTGCCGATTATCGTACAGATGCCGATCCTGATTGGTTTCTACCATGCGATTATGAGAACGCAGGAAGTTCAAACCCATAATTTCCTATGGCTTGAGCTTGGACAATCAGATCCATTTCTAGCGATTCTGACAGCGGGAACTACGTTCCTTCAGCAGAAATTGATGATGGCCGGAGGCGCGGCTGCACAGAATCCACAAATGCAAATGATGCTATATATTATGCCATTGATGATTGGTACATTCGCATTCTTCTTCCCATCTGCCCTTGCGTTGTACTGGATTGTCGGTAACGTTGTCATGATTCTTCAAACCATTTTCATTCGTAGACCAATGATGAAAGATGAGACAGGAGGAGCAAACTAGTGAAGCAATGGACTGCTACGGGAACTACAGTTGATGAGGCGATCCAAACAGCACTAGAGCAATTACGCACATCAAGAGATCAAGTCGATGTTGAGATCATTGATGAAGGTAAAAAAGGATTTCTCGGTTTTGGTACGAAACCAGCGATTGTAAAAGTAACGATCAAGAAAAATCCAGTGCAGGACGTTGAAACATTCATCTATGAAGTAGCAGAACAAATGGGCGCTCCTGTCCAGGTAAGAACCGAGCTCCGTCAGCGCGACATTTACATGGAGCTTGAAGGTGAAAAGATTGCGATGCTGATTGGCAAACGTGGCCAAACATTGAATTCCCTTCAATATTTGGCTCAACTTGTCGTGAATCGCGAGTCCGATGTTTTCTATACCGTCATGTTAGACGCTGAGGGATATCGTGGTCGCAGAAAAGAAACCTTAGAAAACCTGGCGCATCGATTGGCTGAGAAGGCGATACGGACAAATCAGGAAGTGAAGCTTGAGCCTATGCCTTCGTATGAAAGAAAAATCATACACAGCGCATTGCAAAACCATAAAAAAATCGAGACCGATTCTGACGGGAACGATCCCCGCAGGCACGTCGTCATTCGACCTCAATAATGTGTTACTCATGCTTCTGTTCATCTTTCATGAACAGGAGCATTTTTTATGGATTCGAATGGGTGGTTGGGAAGTTGCGAGACTCCGCTCAACATGGCAACGAACCTCGAGGCATCTCGAAACTGAGTCCTCAACAATCCTGCCAGTTCGTTCAATAAATAGCTGGTAGTCGTATTGTTCCCTGGTATGGTGGAGAAAATGATAGGAAGAGTTATGCACATGTGGATAACTAAAAGGGGCGGAATGAGGGAATATACGTGTTGATATCTTTTCAAAACACGTGGCGGTGTGGTAAGCTAGTTTGTTAGTGACATTAATAATATTCCTATTGTGGATAAATATAAATCAAAAATTTTCAGGAGGTGAGTGCGTGTGGAAACAGATACAATAACCGCCATTTCGACCCCGATGGGAGAAGGGGCGATTGCCATTGTCCGCTTAAGTGGACCTGAGGCCGTGGCGATTGCTGCCAGCCTTTTCAAGGGGAAGGATTTGAATGAAGTCGATTCCCACACGATGCATTACGGAAAAATTATTGACCCTGAGACGGGCGAAATGGCCGAGGAAGTGATGGTATCTGTCATGCGTGCCCCGAAGACTTTTACGAGAGAAGATATTGTCGAGATCAACTGCCATGGCGGCCTCGTTTCGGTCAACCGATTGCTGGAGATTGTGCTGGCGAGTGGCGCCAGATTGGCTGAGCCCGGTGAATTTACGAAACGCGCGTTTTTGAATGGTCGTATCGATCTTTCCCAAGCGGAAGCAGTCATGGACTTGATTCGTGCAAAAACGGACCGGGCTATGGATGTCGCTTTAAAGCAGATGGATGGGCGATTATCGAACTTGATTCAGGATTTAAGACAAAAACTTCTGGAAACGCTCGCCCATGTGGAAGTGAATATCGACTATCCAGAGTATGATGACGTTGAAGAGATGTCGCATGAAATGATGGAAGAGAAAACAAAAGAAGTACACGAAGAAGTCACCCGCATCCTGGAAACAGCGAAGCAAGGGAAGATATTAAGAGAGGGACTGGGAACGGCCATTATCGGCCGTCCTAACGTCGGCAAATCTTCATTGATGAACGCTCTTGTCCATGAAAATAAAGCGATTGTGACGGAAGTTCCAGGAACGACCCGTGATGTAATTGAGGAGTATGTCAATGTTCGCGGTGTTCCACTTCGTCTAGTAGATACAGCGGGGATCAGGGAGACAGAAGACATCGTGGAAAAAATCGGTGTTGAACGTTCGAGGCAAGTACTGAAAGAAGCTGACCTGATCCTGTTTGTGTTAAACTATGGGGATGAGCTGAGCGAAGAGGATCAAAAACTTTTCGAAGCCATCCGCGATATGAATATTATCGTGATTGTTAATAAAATGGATCTGGAACAACGCTTAGACCTTAATCAAGTGAAGGAATTGGCCGGGGATCACCCTGTGATTACAACATCCTTGATCCGTGAAGAAGGGATTGACCAATTGGAACAGGCGATTGGCGATACATTCTTTGAAGGAGATCTTGATGCTGGTGATATGACGTATGTTTCGAATGTCCGTCATGTTCAGTTATTAAAACAGGCGAAACAAGCCCTCGAAGATGCCCAAAATGGTATGGAGATGGGAGTTCCGCTTGATGTCGTCCAGATCGATGTCACAAGAACGTGGGAGATTCTCGGGGAAATCGTCGGGGATACCGTTCACGAGAGCTTGATCGATCAATTATTCTCGCAATTCTGCTTAGGAAAATAAACGTTCTGTTTAAACGCTATTCATTATGATAAAAAAAGGAGAGTCATCCGAATGACATATGATGCAGGGCATTATGATGTAATTGTTATTGGTGCTGGTCATGCCGGAGTAGAAGCAGGTCTTGCTGCCGCGCGCCGCGGAGCGAAAACGTTAATGCTGACTTTGAACCTCGACCTCGTTGCCTTTATGCCGTGTAACCCGTCCATTGGTGGTCCCGCAAAAGGGATTGTTGTACGTGAAGTTGATGCATTAGGCGGAGCTATGGGTCGAGTTATTGATAAAACCCACATCCAAATGCGACTTTTGAACACAAGAAAAGGCCCTGCTGTGCGTGCGTTGCGTGCACAAGCAGACAAACCGTTGTATATCAAAGAAATGAAGCGGGTTCTTGAGAATCAGGAGAACTTGACGCTTCGCCAGGCGATGGTTGAAAAAGTACTGGTAGAAGATAATCAGGTCAAAGGTGTCGTAACAGAAACGAAAGCAGCCTACTATGCTCCAACTGTCATTGTGACGACAGGTACATTCATGCGGGGACGCGTCATCATTGGCGACTTGTCGTATGAAAGTGGCCCAAACAACCAACGTTCAACGGTTTCACTTTCTGAACAGCTGGAGGAAATGGGCATTGAAATGGTCCGTTTCAAAACCGGAACGCCGATGCGTGTCAACAGTCACACGATCGACTATTCCAAAACAGAAATTCAGCCGGGAGAAGAAGAACCACGCTCCTTTTCCTATGAAACGACAGAGTTCATCACCGATCAAATTCCGTGCTGGCTGACGTACACGAATGAAGATACACACAAAATCATTAACGATAACTTAGGGTTATCTGCGATGTATTCAGGAGCAATCAAAGGGACAGGGCCGCGATATTGTCCATCCATCGAAGATAAAATCGTTCGTTTCAATGACAAACCGCGTCACCAGATTTTCCTTGAGCCTGAAGGAAGAGATACAGAAGAAGTGTATGTCCAAGGTCTTTCCACTTCTCTTCCAGAATACGTGCAGAATGAAATGATGCGTACCGTTCCAGGTCTTGAAAAAGCGGAAATCATGCGTGCAGGGTATGCCATCGAGTATGATTCCGTTGTGCCGACACAGTTATGGCCGACACTTGAAACGAAGCAGATCGAAGGCCTGTTCACAGCTGGACAGCTTAACGGAACTTCCGGATACGAAGAAGCTGCCGGGCAAGGCTTGATGGCAGGAATCAACGCCGCTGCGAAAGCGCTCGACCTTGAACCATTAATCCTTGACCGTTCTCAAGGTTACATTGGCGTTATGATTGATGACCTTGTCACTAAGGGAACGGGTGAACCATATCGCCTTCTTACGTCACGCGCGGAATTCCGCTTGATGCTTCGTCACGATAATGCGGATCTTCGTCTCACAGAAATCGGCTATCAACTTGGTTTAATTCCTGAAGATCGTTATGAGCGTTTCAAGGAGAAGAAGCGCTTGATCGAAGAAGAGAAAAAGCGTCTCGACAAAGTCATTTTGAAAGAGACGGAAGAGGTTCAAGCTGTCATTGAAGAAGCGGGTGGATCGAAACTGAAAGACGCCATTCGTGCAACAGACTTACTGAAACGTCCGGAAATGAATTACAGTCACTTGGAACGCTTGACCCCAAGCGATGCTTCCCTGCCTGATGATGTTAAAGAGCAGGTGGAGATCCAGGTGAAATACAGCGGCTATATTAAAAAAGCTCTGGAACAAATCGACCGCATGAAAAAGATGGAGACGAAGAAAATTCCTGAGGATATCGATTATGATGCGATTCATGGTCTTGCGACAGAAGCCCGTGATCGTCTGAAATCCGTGCGACCTCTATCTGTCGGGCAGGCCTCTCGTGTTTCAGGGGTCAATCCCGCGGACGTTTCCATCCTGCTTGTTTATATTGAACAAGGGAAAATCGCCCGCGTATCCGGGGAATAATTTGAAAGGATGGACTTATGAATATCAATACCTTTCTTAAAGCATTAGATGAACATGGCATAGAGCTTAACGATCACCAGCAGCGCCAGTTCGAGAAGTATTTTGAGATTCTCGTCGAGTGGAATGAAAAAATGAATCTTACGGCAATCACCGATCAGGAAGGCGTCTATTTGAAACACTTTTATGATTCTTTGACGGCAGCCTTCTACTATGACTTCAATCAACCGCTCCGTATTTGTGATGTCGGAGCGGGGGCCGGTTTTCCGAGCTTACCTTTGAAAATCGTCTTCCCACAGTTGAAAGTGACGATTGTCGATTCTTTGAAAAAACGAATCACATTTTTGAACCACTTAGCCCACGAATTGGAGCTGGATGATGTCGCATTTTATCATGATCGTGCCGAGAATTTCGGGAAAAATGCGAATTTCCGTGAAAGTTATGACCTTGTGATGGCACGCGCCGTTGCGCGAATGTCCGTCCTTAGTGAGTTATGTTTGCCCTTGGCTGCGAAAGGCGGCAGATTCATGGCGATGAAAGGTCCGAACTTGAAAGATGAAATGGAAGACGCTAAAGCTGCTATTCAAATTGTCGGTGGGGAAGTTCTTGATGTTCACACGTTTGAATTGCCCGAAGAGGGCAGTGAGCGAAACATCGCCATCATTGAAAAAAGAAGAAAAACACCGAAGAAATACCCGAGAAAAGCGGGAACACCGAATAAAACACCGATTCAATAACTTGTTTGCCTCTCTGCCTAAGGGTAGAGAGGTTATTTTTTTAGGGAATAAGAGAAAGAGGAGGGGTAAGAATGGAAATCCTTGTGCTGTCAGATACTCATATGCCGAAAAAAGCAAAACAGCTTCCAAAGCGTTTTATAAAAGAATTGAAGGACGTGGATGCCCTCATTCATGCGGGAGATTGGCAGACTTTAGAGCTTTATGAAATGTTGAAAGACTATGCTCCCGTGTTTGGAGTGTATGGCAATGTGGACGGAGAAGATATTCAAGACAAATTTCCAGCAAAACAAACACTGGAATGGAAAGGGTACCAGATTGGAATTGTCCATGGCCACGGAGATAAAAAGACGACGGAAAAGCGTGTGCTGGAAGCTTTCCAAGAGGATCCCCCGGATGTGTTGATCTACGGACATTCTCATATCCCAGTTCTTCGTTATTTTAAAAAAACACTGCTTTTCAACCCTGGATCTCTGACGGATAAAAGGCGGTCACCTATGTATTCATTCGGAAGGCTCACCTTAACAGAGGACGGCATCCATGCAGAACATATTTTCTTTCGTTAATTTATGAAAATAAATTTCATGAGTTAATTTAAAATAATGAAAGGAATTTCCCTGTTATTATAGAATGGTATATAAGAGAATGTAAACGCTATTGTAGCGTGAAAGGGGATTGGAATGTCAGAGAATTTATTTCGTTTAGATGGAAAAGTAGCGGCTGTAACCGGTGGAACTAGAGGGATTGGGCGTGCTGTGGCTATAGGCCTGGCTGAGGCTGGTGCCGATATTGCTTTGCTACAGAGGAACACCTCACAAGTAGACGTTAAGGAAGAAATTGAAGATCAGGGGCGAACTTGTCACATCATTCCGTGTGATTTAAATGATAAAGAGCAAGTGAAAGAGGCGATACCTCTCGTTGTGGAAGCATTTGGCCATGTAGATATTCTGGTGAATGCAGCAGGAATCCAGAGACGTTCGGATGCTGTTGATTTTTCTGAAGAGGACTGGGACGATGTTCTGAATATCAATCTGAAAACGACTTGGACCCTTTGTCAACAAGCGGGGCGCTATATGGTACCGAACAGAAGCGGGAAAATCATCAATTTTGCTTCCTTGTTGTCCTATCAGGGAGGGATTCGCGTACCCGCCTATGCGGCTTCTAAAGGTGGTGTTTCCCAGTTGACGAAAGCTCTATCGAATGAATGGGCGAAAGAAGGAGTCAATGTCAACAGTGTCGTCCCTGGCTACATCGCAACTGATATGAATACTGCGCTCATTCAGGATGAAGACCGGAACAAGCAAATTCTTGATCGTATTCCAGCTGGTGACTGGGGCAAACCCGAAGACTTCATCGGTGCCGCTGTTTTTCTCGCTTCTGATGCTTCTCGTTATGTACACGGCCATCAGTTGGCGATTGATGGTGGCTGGTTAGGAAGATAAGAAAAATCCCGCTCCTATTAAGAAGGAGCGGGATTTTTTTGGCAGGTTGGACAGTAGTAACAGCGCCGGGAAGCAGCACGGAACTTAATGATTTCCGTCCCATCAATGCGGCAGGGATTACCTTCCCTGTTGAAGACCCAATGTCGATACTCGTAGCGCTTTTTGCCTTCTTTTTTTAACTTTTCTGCAAGGGCTGGATCGTTGGTGATGCCTTTGTTCTCATACGAACGCCACATCAAGTCGATACAAGCTTTTGCAGCACGATAAAGTTGGTCATCTGTACAATCGATCGGTCTTACAAATGGGGAAATACCAGCAACAAATAGAATTTCACTGCGTAAGTAATTACCGATCCCTCCGATAAAGGATTGATCGAGTAATAAAGACGTCCATTTCCTTCGTTGGAATCTCTTTTCCTGAAAACGTGCAAAAAGATCGTCAGGATTCACCTCTTCACTTAAGAGATCAGGTCCTACTTTTGAAAGAAAAGGGTGATCTTCCTCTTCGCCGTCTTTGAGCACTTCAATATCGGAAGCACTGTAAAGGAGTGCTGACTTCTTTTCATTATGAATGGCCATCCGCAATTGCCGGTTCGTTTTCGGGTAGTTATAAGCGTTTCTAATGTACCACTTTCCGTATAATTGGTTGTGTGAATAAATAACCAGGTCATTGTTGAAGCGGATAAGCATCGCTTTTCCCTTAGTGTCGACGCTTGTTACCGTGGCCCCGCGCAAAATTTCTTGATACCCTTGTAAATCCTCAAAGGCAAAATGGATATCGAGGACGGTTTTGTTCTTTAATGCTCTTTCTACGGCATCTGCTGCACGTCTGATTTCTGGTCCTTCTGGCATCTGTTTCTTTCCTTTCGATCAGCTGGATGTAAACATTCCACCATTGATATGGATAACCTGGCCTGTCATATAGGTGGAATCGTCGGAGGCAAGCAGAACATAGCTTCCAACGTGCTCTACCGGTTGTCCCGGACGTCCCATCGGTGTGTTAGTACCGAATTCTTCGACTTTATCTTCTGGGAATGTAGCTGGAATGAGCGGGGTCCAAATCGGACCTGGAGCAATTCCATTCACACGGATCCCCTTGTTCACTAATTGCTTGGCTATGGAGCGGGTAAACGCGACAACTGCTCCTTTTGTTGCTGTGTAATCGACAAGTTCAGGGTTCCCGACATAGGGATTGACCGAAGCAGTATTGATAATCGCACTTCCTTGTCTCAAATGAGGAATGGCCGCTTTTGTAAGATGGAACATAGAGAAAATGTTCGTCCGGAAGGTACTCTCTAATTGTTCGGTTGATATATTTAACAAATCATCCGTCGGGTGCTGTTCAGCAGCATTATTGACGAGAATATCTAATTGACCGAGCTCATTCACCGTGCGTTCAACCGCTGTTTTACATATTTCTTCATCCCCTACGTCTCCAGGAATCAAGATGGCACGGCGTCCTTCCTCTTCAATTTTCTTTTTCGTATATTCAGCATCTTCATGCTCCTCTAAGTAGGAAATCGCAACATCGGCACCTTCTTTTGCATAGCCAATGGCTACCGATCTTCCAATGCCGCTGTCCCCACCTGTAATTAATGCGACTTTTCCAACTAATTTATTTCCACTCTTGTAGTCCTCGTCCGCTTGTAAGGGAGAGGGATGCATCTCTTTCTCCTTGCCCGGTTGTATGGATTGTTCTTGTCCTGGTTGACCATCTGTTTGGCGTTGTTCTCTATTCATAAATGAAGTCCTCCTCAAATCATGTTTGTTTGATGTCATTCCACCATTTTGGAAAAATCAAACAAACATAACAAAAACCCCTTCATGGTAAGAGTTATGAGGGGGTTCTGGAAGAGCGTAATAATAATGATCTTACGAAGAGTCCAAGGATAATTCCTGGCAGCAGGAATAGAATGGGCAGCCAAACTGGTCCAATTAAAACCCCTCCCACCTTAAATAGAGGGGAATAGATCAGCCCAACGGTTACGGAATAGGCACAAAACGCAAAAGGGACAAAAGAATATGGGGGACACTCCCCGTCTGCCTGGCGATAAGCGTCCCAGACTGCGAACATGTACACACACGGGTAGAACATGAGCCATTGATAGTCCGTCACTTCAATGGCTTTTTCTATATTTCCGTGAAAACTATGGACAATGGCCATGTTGAAAGAGCTGTTCACGTTGAGAATCACTTCTAAAAGGATGAAGGATAACCCCTTGATGACCTGCCCGTTCAATAGCTGACCGAATCCCGGAAAGGCAATGCTCCATAATAAAATTTCCAGTCGTTTTTCTTTCATATCGATTCCTCTTCCGCTAAAAATTATTGGATGAGTTTCTCTCTGTCTGGAGCTTGAGGGGGTTCTTCAAACCATCCATTGTGAATCATGATATCCAGACCGTCTTTAGAATAGATCGCTGTATCTAAGATCAACCTCTGATAGGTAAATACGATATCGTAGCGGAGGCTGACAGATGAACTGGTGGCGTAATTTCCTTGTCCAGCTGAAGCAAGAACGCTGATTATATACATCATCAGTCGGTCAGAAAAGACAGGGTCTGTGTGGGTGGTCAAGAAGTTCGCAGATACCATTGGTGTCATGATGCCGGACTGGTCCAAAAGGTCTGAGAATAATTTGCGATGTTTAATCGACATCTTCTTCCCTTGTTTCATGTGTTCTTTGACCGTTTTGTTTTTACTTGTCTGAGCAAATCCTTGACATAACACTTCCCCGATTGTGTTATTTTTTATGTTTTCATACAAGTGGGTGATTTCCATTGCGTTCAAAGAACGTTTACTGAAAGGGTGATAGTAGCTTTTCGATTCAATGTACTCGGTTTCATTTTTAATAGCAATTTGAGGGGGCCTTGTATAAATACCTTTATCAAGTCCGATGTTCACACACTCGTGAAAAAGATGGTCCTGCTTGCGTATTCGTTCACTGAAGAAATTCCGAACATCTTCTCTGGAAGAGGCTCCTAAAGAAAAACCATCGGAAGTAAGCCCTGCCTGCCCCATATGTTCTAAAAAGGTTAACATGAATGAATCCGTAAAAAGTTTTGGTGCATTCGGATTCAGGTCATCCATAGAATAACCGTTGGGAATGGGAAGTTCTGCTTCCTCAAAGAAACGATGGCAATCGTTCACTCCCTGTTCCGCAATTTCCCTTGCCAGACTAATTAAAGGTTGGATTTCTTCATCCCTGTGGGTGAGTTGAAAATGTTCCAGAACAGGGATGGCCATACTGTTCTGAATATATTGTGTCCATAATAGTCCGATTTCATTGGCTGTCAGTGTTTTTTGGGACATATTGATTCCCCTCCTGTGATGATGGTGGCGGTTCTAGTTTACTTTCTTTTACTTCTTCCTTGTACAGCAGATACCCCGGTAAACAAACCAGGTTCACAAGGAAGATGTAAATCAGCAATTTAGCTAACCAGTCGATGACGAACAACGTTGATATAAACACTAAGGCAACGATGAATAATGGCGATATATATGCGTAAATCATGGTTCGTCCTCCTTGTCTCTTTTATACTTTCCGTCCGGGTATAAATTATTACGAAAAGAGGATGATAGGAGAAAGTAGTCAGATTTTGATTAAAAGGGAGTTCGTTATGTGGAAATGGAAGCGGAAAAATAAAAAGGAGCCACAAAATCAACAAAACCAAAAAAAGCAGAACGGTACTCTTTCTGAATTTCTTCAAGCAATGCAACAATCGGAGGATTTTGTCCATTACCAGTTAAGTGGAAATACGAGATGCACAATTTCGTATTTGAAAACGATGTGTGATTCGAAGGTATTGAATCGAAGTGTGTTAACGACATTGAATGAAGAGTCCTTGCACACATTAGAAGAGATGAAGGAAAGAATTCCAGTGGAGAACGTTCGAGTGACATCTAAACTCGATCTAATACAAGAGAAAGTCATGTTTGGTTACATCATGATTCAGATGCATGAAACCGATGAGGAAGTAGTTCTTATTCCCTCCATTTCTTTAGAATCAAGAGATGTCAGCATACCTGAAGTTGAATTCAGTGTGGTAGGACCTAAAGAGGCGTTTGTAGAGACGCTGAACACGAACATTAATCTCATTAGAAAACGTCTACCTTTACCGCAGTTAACGATAAAAGAAATGAATATTGGCAAAGTATCAAAAACGCGTGTATGTGTGATCTATATTGATGGGATTGTAAACCAGGACAATGTAGAAACCGTTGAACAGAGGTTGAAAGGAATTGAAATTGATCACTTGACGGATAGTTCCTTTATAACCCAGATCATTGCTGATAATTCCAATTCCCCTTTCCCTCAGTTGCTGGATACTGAGAGGCCTGATAGGGTTGTTTCGAACTTAGTTGAAGGAAAAGTTGCCATTCTTGTCGAAGGCTCCCCCCATGCTTTAACCTGTCCGACAACGGTTGTCGAATTCTTTGGGGCGTCTGATGACTATTTCCTCCCCTGGCACTTAGCAACCGCTTTCCGTTTGATTCGTTTATTTGCTGTCATTTTTTCCGTTTTAAGTACACCTTTATATGTAGCGGTCCTCACGTACCATCACGAAATGATACCAGCTGCACTCATGGCAACAATCGTTTCGTCCCGTTCGGATATTCCGTTTCCACCGATACTGGAAGTGATTGTTCTTGAATTGACAATTGAATTATTACGTGAAGCAGGAGCCAGACTTCCGACGAAAATCGGTCAAACGATCGGTATCGTAGGAGGTATCGTTATTGGTACAGCAGCAGTAGACGCGGGACTTACGAGTAATGTGCTATTGATTATCGTCGCCCTTAGTGCCCTGGCTTCCTTTACGACCCCTGTTTACCAAATTGGTAACACCATTCGGTTGATCCGCTTTCCATTTATCATTGGTGCACAGCTATGGGGGCTTATAGGGGTTTCGATGTGTATGGTCTTTTTTATTGGTCATCTCATTAAATTACAATCCATCGGGCGTCCTTTTTTCGAACCGCTTTATCCGCTTAGAATCAAAGATTTGAAGGATGCTTTTATCCGTCTGCCTTTCAACAAGCAGACGGAGCGGCCGGTTCTCATGAGGACAGAAGATCCACAACGGATGAATCCATCACGAGTGAACGCGAAGAGGGATATCGATGAATAAGTTGAACAACAGCCAAGGATTAAATATACCTGAGAATTACTTAGTCACACCTGCCTATGTCTTCTTTCTGATTCATAGCATGCAGGTGGGTGTCGGAATTCTCGGTTTTGAAAAGTACTTAGTAGAAAAAGCAGGATTTGATGCATGGGTTGCTGTATTGATTGCGGGTGGTATCTTACATGTGATCCTTTGGATGATCTATCGACTTCTTCAAAATGGAGGAGGCGATATTGTCGAAATCCATAAGAAGATTTTTGGTAAATACGTAGGAGGTTTTTTAAGCCTCCTCTTTTGTGCTTATTTCACTCTGCTCGCCTTCACCGTGCTGATCACATTCATAGAGGTCATAAAAGTCTGGGTATTTCCCGGGCTGCATGTTTGGGTGTTCGCTTTCGTCCTCCTGCTTCTAGTGTACTATCTGGTCAGTGGTGGTTTCCGGGTGATTACAGGAGTCTGCTTAATCAGCGTCATTATTGGACTGCCCATTCTGCTGCTTAAATATTTCCCTGTAGAAGCTGGTCACACCATGAACATCTATCCAGTGATCAGTCATAGTGTTCCAGACATATTAGCTGCAACGAAAAATAGTATTCTCAGCTTTATAGGCCTGGAATTCCTCTTGATTTACTATCCTTTTATCAAAGAACCGCAAAAATCCAAGAAATGGGCTCATTATGGAGTATTTTACACGACGATGATTTATTTAATCAGTGTCCTTGTGACGTTCGTTTATTATAGTGAAGAGCAATTGAAGCAAGTGGTATGGGGTACGATTTCCGCGTGGAAAATTGTCGAATTTCCTTTTATTGAACGGTTTGAATTCGTAGGGATAGCCATGTGGCTTTATGTCGTACTTCCGAATATATGTCTGGGATTATGGGGAGCTACCAGAATTCCAAAGCGAGTATTCAATGTGAAGCAGAAATATTTGGTCATTATTTTCTGTATCGCCCTCTATTTCCCTGCTGTCCTAATCGATGCGCGGCCGATGATTGATTCTGTGAATAACTGGGCGGGACAACTTGGTTTATACGTCCTGCTATATATCCCTGTGTTATTAATTCTCAAGACGATTACAGATAAAGTGAGGAAACGGACATGAAAAAACAATGGCTTTTTCTTATGATGGTGTCTGTTGTACTTTTGAACGGGTGTATGCCAAGCAGGAGCGTGGAGGAGAACGCGATTGTTCAAATTGTCGGATACGATGCAGGAGAGGAAGAACGACTTCAGGGGACAGTATCCATTCCTCAATACGGAAAGAGCGAAGATAAGCAGGCAGCTTCGGAACTCTATTTAACGGTTCAAGCTGATTCAACCAAAGATGTAGAAGTAGAAATACAGAAGCAATCTTCAAGACCTATTTCAATCGGGAAACTGGCAGTAACATTATATAGCAAAGAACTAGCAGAAAATGATCTAGATGATTTTATCGATGTCCTTAGTCGAGATCCCAGGCTAAGCAGAAATATGTTCTTAGGAGTTGTGGAAGGCTCTTCTAAGGACTTAATTGAAGGTGGGTACACTCAGGATGAGACGACCGCGAAGCATTTGCAGGGGCTCATTGAAAATAACACCCTCTATAATTTTCCATCGACAAGCCTGCATGATTTCTTGTATGCCTACTATGCGCAAGGAATGGATCCATTCCTTCCACTATTGAAAAAACACGAAACCTTTGTCGAACTATCCGGAGTCGGCTTCTTTAAAAGAGGAGTACTTGTCGCTGAGATACCCGATTCTGCTATTTTCACATTTAAAATGTTAAAAGAAAATTTTATAAAAGGGATGCAGGAAATTCCGTTTGACGGGGGCGTGATCATGATGGAAAACATCGGATCAAATGTTGACTACAGTCTATCAGGCCCCACCGACAATCCGCAGTTTGATATCAAAGTCAAGTTAAAAGCCGAAGTTAATGAAATATCCGGGCTTAAACGCGATGCGTCTCCCGAATTAGCGAGAGAAATGGAAGAGAAATTCGCTGAGTTTTTTAACAAGGAAGGAAATGAATTGATTTCTTTGTTTAAGGAAAAAGGGGTGGACCCGCTGGGACTTGGGAATTTTGCCAAAACAAGGAGGGGGGATTTCGACCTTACGCAATGGCGGGATAACTATTCGGAGCTTGAGGTTAATGTGAAAGTGGATGTAGAAATTACTGAATACGGTATCTTCTCCTGAGGCTGTCTTCTCATAGAGAAAAAAGAAAGGTCACCCTTAAAAAGAAGGGTGACCTTTCGTGTTGAGAAAAGGGAAAAAACAATTACTCGCCTTGGAGAGTAAATTCAGGGGGTTCAGCCTCTTTTCAAAACCTGAACGCCTGATCGGATAAGCTCATAATAGAGCGCTGTAAACGTCTGAGTCGTTAAAAAGACAGCGAAAGAAAAGCTGATTCTATAGCCGTTTTGGAATTCAACGATGCCAAGCTTTGTAAACACCCACTGCATACTGACTCCAACGATGACCCAGAGAAGAATATAGAAAATAAACGTTTTTTTATGGATGTTGAACATGTCATAGAAATAAATGAAAAAATAACTGAATGGTGCGAAAATCAAGTAATAGCATAAGTCGAACAATTCATAGTGATTCGTATCATTCAATGTGAAAAAATCAATGAGTCCTCCACCTATGGTAAAGTCGAAGAACACCCCAATTGTAAAACCCAGCAACATTAACAGCCAGGTGATCTCCCGTTTGAATTTAAAAGGGAGGATAAAAAAGAGGGTGTAGGCAAGAGTGAGGAGTATTAAAATGGTTATTTCATTTTTATCGAAGGTCTGCCAAAGGAAGTTCACGAGTGCTTCACCTCATTGTGGGTTGTTTTCCTGATTAATTTCCATACACCGATGCTGAAAAAGTGGAGGAATACATAGTAAATAGCATCAAAACCCAGACTCCATTCTTTGTAAGTAGAAATATCAAGGACCCTGGATAGAATGGTAAGTAAAAGTAAGCAAATCACGGAAGCAGTGAAAATTACTCCCTTTTTCATCGCAGATGATTGATGATCGTATAAATTCAGTTGAACCATCAAAAGAGTAGGGATAATTATACTTCGAAAAATTAAAAAGCCGGCGTAATTTGCAGGGTCCTCTGTAATTTTCACATACTTTAGCTCTTCGTTAATGATCCACGTCCAGTTAATGCTGATGACACTTGTGGTTAAAAATATAAATGAATTTTCTATGATCGTTAATCGCTTCGGGATGATCGTGAAGATACTTATAATCAGCCACGCAGACACGAAAAAAACGGTAAAAGCCATACGAACCCTCCTTTTCATCTCCCTCTATTGTTTGTGTTCTGCACTGAAAATATTCCCTGGGAATGGCACCTCTTACAAGTTTTAAAGAAAGGTCAGGAATAGGGAGTATTTTGAGAAATGAAAAACTCAGAGCCATGCTCTGAGTTTTGTTTCACGTGAAATATTCGAGACTTGCCTCAGGAAAGTATTGATTGATGTATCCGCCTAGTACGTTCTTCATTTCTTCTTGTTCATCTTTTTGATAAACGTACTTTCCTATCCCATATTTGCCCCACTTGTATTTACGTTTTTCCTCATCCATTTCCAATTTTGTCATCGGATAATTCTTTTGAATGACGCGCTTCGCCGGTTTTGTAAAGCGGTGTTGAATCAATTCAAAGGTTAAATCCTTCGTAGCATAGTCCGGCAATTTGTCCTGAAGCTTTTCAAAAAGGATACGGTATCCTTCTTTCCAATCCTCGTACAAATAAATTGGTGCAATGATAAACCCAAGAGGGTAGCCGGCTTTTGCGACTTTCGCAGCAGCCTCAATCCGCTCATCTAAACGGGACGTGCCAGGTTCTAAGTATTTGATGACATAATCTGCATTCATGCTGAAACGAAATCTTGTTCTTCCGTTGTGTTTGGCGTCGAGCAGATGGTCGACATGCGCGAATTTCGTTACAAATCGAAGTCGTCCGTGTTCTGATTCTCCAAAGTATTCAATCGCCCGCTTCAACGAGTGGGTTAAGTGATCGACTCCAACGATATCGGATGTACAGGAGGCCTCAAAACGGGTCTCTTCCGGCGCACGCTCCTTCATATATTGTTCAGCCGCATCAAACACTTCCTCGACATTCACATACGTACGAATATAAGGCTTGCTGCCCATCGTGGTTTGCAGATAACAATAGTGGCAATGCCCCATACACCCTGTTGCAAGAGGAATGGCATACTCCGCAGAGGGTTTCGATGTATCGAATTTAAGCGTTTTTCTTACCCCGACCACAAGTGTGGATTTCGCCATCCGGTATTTTTGAAAATCATTTTCCCCGGGAAGGTTGCGCACCTGATTGTGCGAGGTGGTCTCCCTTATTTCAATTCCCATCCCTTCGAACTTTTCCTTTAATTCACGACCTAATGGGTATTCAAGAGCTCTTGGTTCGATATAGACAAGTTCTGGCATGAATGGTTTTACCACAGCTCACCCTCCGATTCTACTCCCCCACCAAAGGCATCGTAGTACGCGCGTTCCGCTTCCCCTTCGGAGGCATATATTGCGATATTTTCATCCAGCGGAAAATAGGTTTCATATAAAAACAAAGCCAATTCTCCTGGTTGTTCAGGGTTATTTACAACAGCAGCTTCTTGCACATTGGCTACATCATACGTGTGTGGGTTTCTGTAAACCACGTAAACGATGTCGCCTGCTTTATAGTTTTGTTGTAGATCCATCTGATCACCTGCTTTTCATATTTTTGGCTTCCATTTGTCCCTTTTATTTTTTTATCTAATCGTGCTCATTTTTCCACAAATGTCGACTTTTATTACGACTTTATTTGTAAAAAAGGATTATCCCATATGAAACTAGAAGTACATTCTATATCCAAAGAGGAGGGTGGAAATGGAGCTGCATACAGAGAGACTTTGTTTGAGACCTTACACGAATGATTTAGCAGAACGGGTGGTTGAATTAGCAGGAGATGAAGCCGTGGCGGCGACCACTTTTGTTCCCCATCCTTATACGCTTGAAGTGGCTGAAGAATGGATAGCCCTACATAAGGATTGGATTGAAAAAGGAACGGCGTATCCTTTGGCAATGATCGTAAAGGAGTCCAATGTGCTTGTGGGTACGATGACTTTAAGAATCGACGGAAAACACCACAAAGGGGAACTTGCTTACTGGGTTGGGAAACCTTATTGGAACCAGGGGTATGCGACAGAAGCGGCCATCCGGGTAGTGGACTTCGGTTTTGGAGAATTGAAGTTGAATCGAATATGGTCGGCAGCCATCACTTCCAACCCGGGCTCGACCAAAGTCATGCAAAAAGCCGGGCTGAGCTATGAGGGAACGTTAAAGCAGGACATCTATCATTGGGGAGAATACAAAGACCTTGATGTGTATGGAAGAATCAATAATAAAGGATAGGTTTCATGTGAAACAAAGCCCGCCCGATTGTATCGGACGGGCTTGTTAATTTTTAAAAAGTTATGTTGAAGCTTGTCGAATTGGAATCAACGTTCCTATCAATGCAATGCCTGCACAAACGAAAAACATGGGCATAAAACCGAAGGGGGCAATTCCGCTTACGGTCATAAAAATTACCAAGTCAAACAAAGAGTCCAGGATGGAAAGCAAAGAAATGGTTGTCGCTCTCACATTTGAAGGAATAATGTCGTTGGCCAACTGTGAATAAACGGGATATCGTATGGCGCTCACAAGTTTCAAAAAAATGAGTGCTAAAAGAACCATCCAAAGATGAGTGTGCAGTAAAGCAGTGGCTGTAAGTGAGAGCACGGCAAGGATACCTGTGATGAACAAAAGCTGTAACCGTGTCACCCACTTTGTCATCCAACCAATCGATCGCGCCGCAACAAAGCCGAAGATTGCGGTAACTGCATACACCACCCCGATTCCGTAAACCGGGAGTCCGGCATCTACCAACAATTTTTGATCGAATTTCTCAAAAATAGCGACAGCTGGAATGAAAACCAGGGAGATGTTAATGAACATCCAGAGCACTTGCGGCGTTTTGCGGATGGCCCGATATCCTTCTATTACTTGTTTCACCATTGGCGTCCGTATCCCACCTTGATTCGAAGGGTTCTTAACGAACAAGAGCACGACGAATTGGATGACCATGAAAAAGACACCAAGCATGAGGAGAAGGCGGAATTGACTTTCATCCAGGTCCCTGGCTAGGAAGGCCCCTATGATGACCACGAATATAGACACGATAAAACGGGCGGATCCAATCTGCCCCATCGCCCGGTCCATAAGATTTTCTTCATTACTTTCTTTTAATGACTCATAGACGAGCGCTTCATCTGCCCCACTGAAAAATGTTGCAGCGAAGCCCGTAAGAAAGCTGCTTGCGAAAAACACCCATGGATCGAAAGCAAAAATTAATATAGCGTGGGAAAAGATGCTGAGAACAGAACCGATAAGAAAAGCCTGTTTGGCACCAAAACGATCGGCAATGACCCCTGTAGGAATCTCCCCAAATAGTACGCCTATACTGAAGAAGGTCATGACGAAGAGAATCATTGTTTCATCAAGACCTCTTGCGAAATAAAACAACGTAAGGACAGGCTGAATAAAACGGAAGTTTCCAAAGATTTCTGCCCAAAATAAAAGTTGAATGTTATAAGATGCTAACGTATTCTTTTTCAAGATGTTTCCTCCTGCAAAGTAAAATCTGATGCAAGCAGGAGATTAAGCGTAAGTGAAAATTAAGAAGCTCTCCCCCCTGCTGATTGAGTGATTCGTTCTGTGGAATTTTTTTGCATATCTATATCCTCCTAAAAATTAGTCCAATTCTATATATTATTCATCCTCACCCAATATTCCTCCCAAACCTCTAACACAATAGCTCCCTATTCTTGAAGACTCAGTTTCGAGATGTTTCCAGGGTTGTTGCCTGGTTAAGCGTTAGGGGCGGCTGGGAAGCCACTCCCTTTCCTGTGGGGGAGCGCCGAGCTTCCCAACCACCCCATTTCATATGAGGGAGAAACGAACCCCCTATACCGAGATGGAGTGTCCCCACTCTCCCATCTAGAGTGGGGATAAGCTTCTGTATCAAGCTTTCACTTTCTGAATGCCCACTGGGGCAGAATTAATATTATCCTTTTCCCAAAACCATATAAGCTGAGTTTTAAGTAGTGGTTTCGAGAATCTTCCGTTGCCCCCATCCACTCAATCAAAGCCTCGAAACTGAGTCTTCCACAATACTGCCATATTGCTTAAGAACTTTTGGCATTGAGAAAATATATCGACTTGTTTTGTCAGGAAAAGTCATGAAAGGGAGGCGGTCAAATGGCGGAAAAACACGTTTCACATGAGAAAATTGTGCGTTTTCGACAAAGACGACGATCATTTCTTCAATCTTGAAGATACTTTTCATAGATTAAATGTGATAAAATGAATAGAGAAATGAAAAACGGCATACGTACGCGCAGCAGCTGAGTAGCCTGCGGCGCTTTTTATGTTTCAAAATATAGGGTATATACAATAAAAACAGCGTATGCTCGATCGTATAAAGGTGGTGTCTGATCGTGTTACATCCTTTTGGTCGTTTGTTCGGGCTAGGGGACAAACCGGATTCGGATAATGACAACAATGAAGAAGAAGGCTACAACCCCGACGAGGTTGTACAAGTTCCAGTCGAACGCGTGCAGCCCAACCGTTACCAACCTCGAGCGATTTTCAACAACGAGAAGATTAGCGAACTCGCCCAGACGATACATACGCATGGGATGATTCAGCCGATCGTTCTCCGTCGGTTAAATGAAGAAGAGTATGAATTAATCGCCGGTGAACGTAGGTGGCGTGCCGTTCAGTCTCTGGGCTGGGAAACGGTCCCTGCGATTATCCGCGAGATGAATGATTCACAAACAGCTTCTGTTGCTCTTATAGAAAACTTGCAACGGGAAGAGCTTACCGTAATTGAAGAAGCAGTCGCGTATGCGAAGCTTCTGGAACTGCATCAGATTACGCAGGAAGCCTTAGCGCAACGGCTGGGAAAAAGTCAATCGACCATTGCCAATAAATTGCGTCTTTTGAAGTTGCCGGAGTCTGTTCAGCAGGCCGTTATGGATAAAAAGATTACGGAACGGCATGCACGGGCTCTCATTGCTCTGAAAGAAGAGGAACAACAGGAAAAGATTTTGGCAGAAATCATTGAAAAGCAGTTGAACGTGAAGCAGACAGAAGAACGGATTGCTAAATTAAATGACCCGTCACCAAAGAAAAAGAAACCGAAGATGAAGGGCGTCAATAAGGATATGCGTATCGCCATGAATACGATTCGCCAATCCTTGACAATGGTGACGGATACTGGGATCGACTTAGAAACGGACGAAGAAGATCATGACGATTATTATCAGATCACAATCAAGATCCCAAAAGGTAAGAAAAAATAATAAGCCTGAACGACCCATCTTGACTTATGTGGAGATGGGGCTTTTTTTAAGCCATTTTACCTAATTCTTTCAATAAAATGGTAGAATGATAAAAAAGACAGTGAGGCAGGTGACATCATGGGGAAAGTGATTTCAATCGCCAATCAAAAAGGCGGGGTTGGGAAAACAACAACAGCCGTCAATTTAAGTGCATGTCTTGCGCACTTGAATTATAAAGTCCTTTTGGTGGATATTGATCCCCAGGGGAATGCAACGAGTGGAATAGGCGTAGAAAAAGGAGATATGGAGCGGTGTGTCTATGACGTGCTCGTGGATAATGTAAAAGCGAAGGATGTCAAGACAAGTACGATTGTAAGCAACCTTGATGCCATTCCAGCAACGATTCAATTGGCTGGCGCGGAAATAGAATTAGTACCGATTATTTCCCGGGAAGTAAAATTGAAAAAAGCGCTGGATGAGATCAAAAGTGATTATGAGTATATTATTATCGACTGCCCCCCTTCTCTCGGACTTCTAACATTGAATGCTTTGACCGCCTCCGATTCTGTTTTAATTCCTGTACAATGTGAATATTATGCCCTGGAAGGTTTGAGCCAGCTTTTGAATACGGTACGGCTCGTTCAGAAGCATATGAACCATGATTTAATGATTGAGGGTGTACTTATGACCATGCTGGATGCCCGTACAAATCTGGGAATCCAGGTGATAGAAGAAGTAAAGAAATACTTCAGGGATCGTGTTTATCGATCGATTATCCCGCGGAATGTACGTTTAAGCGAAGCGCCCAGCCACGGAAGACCAGCAATTCTTTATGATGCCAAATCACGTGGCGCAGAAGTATATTTAGATTTAGCAAAGGAAGTGATTGTGAATGGCGAAAGGGTTAGGTAGCAAAGGCCATGAGGCTTTAGGCGCTTTTTTCAACAACCAGACATCAACAGAAGAAATTCAACACGTAGCGATTAAAGACTGTCGTCCGAACCCTTACCAACCCCGCAAACAGTTTGAGCCAGAAGCATTGGAAGAGTTGAAACAATCCATTGCCGAACACGGCATCCTTCAACCCTTGATTGTGAGAAAAAGCATCAAAGGATATGAAATTGTTGTCGGGGAGCGTCGTTTTCGCGCAGCACAAAAAGCCGGTCTCACGCATGTACCTGCAATTGCCAGGGATATGACGGATGAACAAATGATGGAGATTGCTCTGCTTGAGAACTTACAAAGAGAAGACCTCTCTCCTATTGAAGAGGCAAAATCTTACGAACAACTGATTGAAGATCTCGGAGTAACCCAGGATGAGTTATCCAAACGCTTAGGGAAAAGCCGTTCCCATATTGCCAACCTTATCCGTCTCTTAGCTTTACCTAAAGCAGTGACAGATAAAATCAATGAAGGCAGTCTATCCATGGGCCATGGTCGTGCCCTGTTAGGTGTGAAGGATCAGGATTTACAATTGGACCTGGTTAAAAAAATTGAAGCAGAGGCTCTGAATGTTCGGCAGGTGGAACGGTTGATCCATGAGCTGACGAACCGTCCTTCGAAAAAGAAAGACAAGAAACCCCGGGATATTTTTTTACAGGAACGTGAGAAGAACTTGAAAGAGCGCCTGGGTACAGGTGTGAAGATTCATAAGGGGAAACGTAAAGGCAAAATCGAAATTGAGTTCACGAATAATGAAGATTTAGAACGGATTATCGATTTGTTTGCCGATAAAGAATAAAAAGCTGGAGATTTGAGTGATCTCTGGTTCTTTCTTTTTTTAAGGAGCAAAAAGAAAAGGTAATGGAGAGAGTGCAATGGTTTTATTTGGAGCGTTAGTGAATGGTTTATGTATATTTGTCGGTACATTGTTAGGGCTTTTTTTCACGAAAATTCCGGAGCGGTTCAAAGAAACGGTCATGAGCGGTGTGGGACTTGTTGTACTTTTAATCGGTTTGCAAATGGCGTTGGAAACGGAAAACATCGTTATTGTCCTGCTCAGCCTGCTTTCGGGTGCAATGATCGGTGAGGCAGTACATCTGGAAGATAAGCTTGAATACATCGGTCGTTGGATTGAAAGGAAATTTACAAAACCCGATCAAACCTCAAGCGTGGCTCAGGGCTTTATTACTGCTTCGCTTATTTTTGTCATCGGTGCTCTCGCCGTAATCGGGGCTCTTGACAGTGGACTACGTAATGACCATGAAGTGCTGGTTACCAAAGCGATTATTGATGGGTTTGTTTCTCTTGTGTTGACTTCAACACTTGGGATTGGAGTGATTTTTTCCGTTATTCCGGTCGTTCTCTATGAAGGATCCATTGCTCTTTTAGCGACACAAATTAATAACTGGATCCCCCAGCATATGCTCGATCTGTTTATTATTGAAATGACGGCAACAGGCGGCCTGATGATCGTAGCGATCGGACTGAATTTATTAAAAATAACTAAAATACGTGTCGCGAATTTATTACCAGCCTTACTTACGGTGGGCCTCATTTTAACAATCGCTGAGTGGTTTTAATCGTTATTGAATGCTCTTTTTGAATTTTGCAGAAGAGGTGGTGAAGGTGTGGAAAGGCTTGGCTTCCATATGAACCTGCTTCCTCTTTGCTTCTGTTAACTGGATGGCTGCCGCTACTTTTGCTGCCATCTGCATGACAACATGCAGTCTTGTATTCTGTAAGACCACATGCTCCATAAATCCACTGACATTGACCATTCCGCTAATGTGTAGTTGACCTACAGGCGGAAGGTCTTTTTTTAATGCCGATCCCGGGTTTAATGAACCTTTTCCAAGAACGACAGAACCGACGGATGAAGATTTGCCAAGGCAGGCATCAACCGCAAGAATGTAAGGATTCGGATGATTTTTTCTGATGGAAGCTAACCTTTCCTTTAGATTTAATGCATGTAAAGGTTCTTCAAGTGTTCCATATATATGGAACGTTTCTAATGCATGATCGTGGAGCATCGAACCGACTAAAGGGCCGAACGAATCACCTGTAGATCTGTCGGTGCCGATACAGGCGATCACGATATTTTTGGAAGGTGGAAGCCATTCTTGCAAGTAAGTGCTCAATGTATCGCTCATGGCTGGATCGTCCGTGTTTACGCGTTTTTCCTCTTTTGAAAACTTGTCCTTGAAATTCATAGCTTCTCCTCCAGACACATAGTAGTAACAGTATATAAGGTTGTCCACGGTTCTATACGTGACAAATACATAGATGTGGAGGAACGGCCATGTTAAAAGCAGGGTTCAAGTGGATGTTTTTAATCATAGGGACTATGATCGGTGCCGGATATGCTTCTGGAAGGGAACTTTGGCAGTTTTTTGGACATGATAGCAGCCTTGCGATCCTATTGTTCTCACTCATGTTCATCATTTCATGTAAAGCCATACTGGATATCAGCTACAAGAAACAGAGCGGCCATTATTTGCCGGTTCTCCGGGCAGTAGTCGGGAAACATCTGACCGGCGTCTATGACTGGATGATCATCATTTACCTTTTTACAACGACTGTGATCATGCTGGCAGGAAGCGGTGCCACGTGGCAGGCCTTCAATTTTTCTTATCGCATCGGTGTTCTGGCGATTGTCATTCCTTTGATTCTTTTGTTCGTATGGGATGTGAAAGGGATTGTTATTGTAAACAGCTTTGTTCTCCCCCTGCTCATTTCAGGTCTTCTGTTCGTTTTGATTTTGTTTATCAGGGATCAGGAACTGTCGCTTTTTGGACATGTCCATGAGATGAGCAACTGGATGTCGGCTTTTCCGTTTACGGCGTTGAATATTCTGCCCCTAATCGCTGTTCTCGGGGCCATTGGGAACCAGGTGAGAAACAAAGGGGAAATCTGGATTGCAAGCATTGGCAGTGGAGTTATTCTGGGGTCAGTCTCTTACCTATACAACAACAGCCTGATTCAAATTTCGGAAGACATCATTTTGTATGAAATCCCCCTTTTCGCGATTTTAAAACATTATCCGTATGAGATGATGATCTTCATGTCCGTTATGCTTTGGATCGCAATTTTCACTACGGCTGCCTCAGGGACACTGGGGCTTGTAACAAGGTTCAGAGAATACCTCAGACAACCGCTTTGGATTCTGGCTATGGCAGTCATCGCTCTGATGCTTCCTTTTACATCATTCGGATTCTCAACGCTCATTGAATACTTGTATCCGTTATACGGCATCCTGAACCTGTATGTTTTAGTATCCCTTCTTTTATACCCGATTCTTTCCCGATTCAAAATTCGCTAGAAACCTGTTAAAATAGATTTCATATTCATAGTCGGAAACAGGAGGGAAAGTGGTGGCCGAGCCTAATGTGGTAGAGGATGCTAAAACAGCGGTAGAAGACGCAAAAACACAGTGGGATGAAATTGTGGCCTATGTAACCGGGCCTGACCTTTGGATAACCATAGCGCTTGGGGCAATACGAATTGCTCTCATATTATTGGTTTCCTTTGTAATCATTCGAGTTGGAAGGAGACTCATCACGCAGTTTTTTGCCAACAAAAGGCGCGGTCCTTTTCGGATTACGGAACGAAGGGAAGCCACGCTCAATAAATTGGTTTTGAACACCATGTCTTATGTTGTGTACTTTATGGCCTTCATCATGATTCTTGAAACGTTCAACTTTGAAGTCGGTGCATTGCTTGCCGGTGCTGGTGTGGCAGGGCTTGCCATCGGTTTCGGGGCGCAAAACCTTGTCCGTGATATCATTTCCGGTTTCTTCATCATCTTTGAAGATCAGTTTTCTGTCGGAGATTATATCCAGACGTCTGGTGTGGAGGGTTTTGTTGAAGAAGTAGGCCTCCGTACGACAAAAGTGAAGGCATGGACAGGTGAAGTTCATATCCTTCCTAACGGCAATGTCACACAGGTGACGAACTTTTCCATCCATAACAGCATTGCCGTTGTTGATGTAAGTATCGCTTACGAGGAAGACATTGAAGCCGCAGAAAAAGTGATTCAGGAATTGTTGAAAGAAATGCCGGAACGTTATGAATCGATATTAAATGTCCCTGAATTGTTGGGCGTTCAGACGCTTGGCGCATCGGATGTCGTTATGCGTATCATTTGTGAAGTGAACCCGATGGAGCACTGGGCAATGGCAAGAGTCCTCCGCAAAGAAGTGAAGAATAGACTCGATGCGGAAGGAATCGAGATTCCATTCCCTCGTATGGTGATGTATTCACGTGACGAAGAGCCGAATGATCCCATTAATTACGGAGAAAAAGGAGGAGTTTCCTGATGGCGGATAAATCCTATGAGTTGAATGATGTTGTTCAGATGAAAAAACCTCACCCCTGCGGAGAGAATCGTTGGAAAATCATCCGTATGGGTGCAGACATCCGAATTAAATGTGAGGGGTGCGGCCACAGCGTTCTCGTTCCTCGCAAAAAATTTGAAACGAAGTTGAAAAAGGTGCTAGAGACAAGTGAATGACTCCCTCCCCCTTCTGAAATTCAGAGGGGGATTTTCTTATGCAGCTTTCTTGTGAACTTATGAACAGAAAGCCTGGTACACGATCCCCGCTTGGCGGTGTCAGGCACCGGATCTTCTTTTTTGGTGCCAGGCACCAAATATGAGGCACCCAAATGGATGAACAACAGTATGAAAAAGTTTTTGCGAACCTCATTGAAAAGATTGTTCTTCCTCTCTTTTTCAATAAATATTGAATTTGTTACTGTAGAAAAAGGAGTTTTTTAGGAGAAACGACCGAAGCTTTCCCGTTTTTGCATAGGTTGTTATTTTCAAGTACAGAATCTATAATTAAGTGGACTAACATGCATGTATGTAAATCCTTAAGGAGTGAAAGTCTCATATGGCACTAACAGCAGGAATCGTAGGTTTACCGAACGTAGGGAAATCTACGTTATTTAACGCAATTACACAAGCAGGCGCTTTGTCTGCCAACTACCCGTTCGCCACAATTGATCCGAACGTCGGGATCGTGGAAGTTCCGGATAGTCGTCTGGAGAAGCTGACCGAGCTTGTGAACCCTAAGAAAACTGTACCGACAGCTTTTGAATTCACAGATATTGCAGGAATCGTCAAAGGTGCGAGTAAAGGGGAAGGACTAGGAAACCAGTTCTTGTCTCACATTCGTCAAGTGGATGCGATTTGTCACGTGGTACGAGCGTTTGAAGATGAAAATATCACTCACGTATCCGGTCAGGTCGATCCAATTACCGATATTGAAACCATTAACCTTGAGCTGATTTTGGCGGACCTTGAAACCGTGTCGAAGCGCATGGATCGTGTCGCTAAAATGGCACGCCAAAAAGATAAAGAAGCAGTGGCGGAGTATGCAGTGCTTGAAAAACTGAAAGATGCATTGGAGGAAGAAACTCCAGCCCGTGCTGTCGAATTCAGCAGCGATCAAGAAAAGATCGTCAAAGGCCTTCATCTATTGACTTCAAAGCCTATCCTCTATGTGGCGAATGTAAGTGAAGATGAAATCGGGGAAGCAGACAACGATCGAGTGAAACAAATTCGCGAATTTGCAGCTAAAGAAAATGCGGAAGTCATCGTGGTTTGTGCAAAAATCGAGTCTGAAATCGCTGAGCTTGATAACGAAGAAAAAGAAGAGTTTCTTGAAGATCTTGGTATTGAAGAATCCGGTCTTGACCAACTGATCAAAGCCACCTATAACTTGCTTGGGCTGGCCACGTACTTTACGGCTGGTGAGCAGGAAGTCCGTGCTTGGACATTTAAAGAAGGCATGACCGCTCCACAGGCAGCCGGTATCATTCACACAGACTTCGAAAGAGGGTTCATCCGTGCGGAGACGGTTTCTTATGATGATCTCGTAGATGCAGGATCCATGGCTGTTGCCCGCGATCGTGGTCGTGTACGTTTAGAAGGTAAAGAGTATTTGGTGAAAGACGGCGACGTTATTCATTTCCGTTTCAACGTATAAGCGAGGATCCTTCCGTTAAAAGGTTGTAAATCTTGGACAACTTTGGTACAATACTAAATTGTGAGTAATTAAATGAAGATTACTCCTTGCTCCTTTGATAGAAAAGGAGCCGTCAAGTCCATAAGGAGGTGAAAACGGATGAGTAGAAAATACGAAATCATGTATATCATCCGCCCAGACATCGAGGAGGAAGCGAAAACATCTGTCAAAGATCGTTTCAGCAAAATCCTAACAGATAACGGAGCGGAGATTGAAGAAGTTAAAGAAGTTGGCAAGCGTCGTCTTGCTTACGAAATTAACGACTACCGTGATGGGATCTATGTAACAGTTGATTTCACAGGTACACGTGATGCAATCAACGAATTCGACCGTCAAGCGAAGTTCACGGATGATATTATCCGCCACATCGCTGTACGCGAAGATGACAAATAAGGAGTGGTTCTGATGTTAAATCGTGTCGTATTAGCCGGCAGATTGACGAAGGATCCTGATTTACGCTATACGCCAAACGGAGTAGCTGTCGCCAACTTTACAATCGCCGTAAACCGTCCTTTTTCCAACAACTCAGGAGATCGCGATGCCGATTTCATCAACTGTGTCGTTTGGAGACGAGCGGCTGAGAACCTGGCTAACTTTATGAGTAAAGGTAGTCTTGTCGGTGTTGACGGACGTCTACAGTCCCGCAGCTTCGATAACCAAGAAGGTAAGCGTGTATTTGTAACAGAAGTTGTTGCAGATAGCGTGCAGTTCCTAGAATCCAAAGGTGCTTCCCAAGGTGGCGGTAACCGTGGAGGTTCAGGATTCCAACCAAATCAGAATCAACAACCATCAGGAAACAACTTCGGTTCTAATAATAACAATAACCAACAACGAAATGACGACCCATTCGCAGATAATGGGGAGCCAATCGATATATCAGATGATGATTTACCATTCTAAATAAAAAGGAGTGAATGCTACATGGCACGTCGTGGACGCGGAAAACGTAAAAAGGTGTGTTTCTTCACAGCTAACGGAATCACACACATCGACTTTAAAGATGTAGATTTGCTAAAACGTTTCGTTTCTGACCGTGGGAAGATCCTTCCTCGCCGAGTAACAGGAACGTCTGCAAAATATCAGCGTAAATTGACGAAAGCGATCAAACGCGCTCGTACAATGGCCCTACTTCCTTACACTACAGAGTAAGAGTAGCGCAGCAAACCCCTTGATAACTCTAACGAGCTATCAAGGGGTTTTTTTGTTATTTTTATTTATGTATATGGCAGTCTTCCACAATCGGGAGCTATTTTTCCCTACTAAAAAACCCGGCTGCTTTTCCGAGATTGGAAAAGCAGCCGGGTTTATAGTTTTATTTGAGTCCCATTAAGGCTCTCAGCTCTTGTTTGTTCGTCAGCAGGTCTTCCAGTGTATATTTATCTAATACGTTTAGAAAGGCTCGTAAGGCTTCGTGGAGAACGCCTTTCAGCTTACAAGCCGGGGTGATGACGCAATAGTTAGTGGCACAGTCAAAGCATTCGAGTAGGTGGAAGTCATCTTCCATAGCACGGACAACGTTTCCTATGTTGATCTCTGCCGGTTCTTTTGCCAGACGGATGCCGCCCGACCGTCCCCGGAGGGTTTCGATCAGCTCTAATTTATTCAATTCGTGGATGATCTTCCCTAAATGGTTTTCGGAGATGTTGAAAACCTCTGAAATCTCTTTTTTATTTGCGAGCTCACCATTGCGTTTCGATGCGGTGAAAATCAGGACTCTCAAAGCGTAATCGGTGTATTTCTTGAGACGCATTTATATAAACCCTCATTCTTGTTTTTTTATTATCTTATCATAAACCGCTATGACTGTCTTACTTAGAGGAATGTTTTGTTTTCTGTCACAAAAGATGTATTTTGAATATTGCTTTTATAAGGGTGAGCTCTTTATAATAAAGGTGTATATAAAATACACCAATTAAAAAGGGGTTTTAAAGTATGTCTACAAAGGCGACTGAAATTCTCGACCAACAAACCATAAAGACGATTAAATCAACCGTGCCTGTATTAGCAGAACATGGGGAAGCGATTACGACTCACTTTTACAAACGGATGTTTGAAAATCATCCAGAGCTGAAGAACATATTCAATCAGACACACCAGCGGGCGGGAGATCAGCCAAAAGCACTTGCGAATACCGTCTACGCCGCAGCACAATACATTGATCAACTGGAAGTTATTTTGCCGCGTGTTAAACAAATTGCAGAAAAGCATCGTAGCTTAAATGTGAAACCTGAACATTACCCAATTGTAGGAGAATACTTATTAAAAGCCATCAAAGAGGTTCTTGGGGACGCGGCAACTGATGATATTATGGAAGCATGGGGGAAAGCTTACGGAGTCATCGCGGATGCTTTTATAGGAGTAGAGAAAGAATTGTACGAGGAAGCAGAACTGAAAAAAGGCGGCTGGACAGGATACCGCTTATTTGATGTAGTAGATAAGGTTAAAGAGAGTGATGAGATTACTTCTTTCTACCTGGAACCGAAGGATGGTAAGGCTCTAGCTGATTACAAACCTGGACAGTATTTAACCATCAGGGCAGAAATTACAGGGGAAACCTATACGCACCTAAGGCAGTACAGCCTTTCTGATGCCCCGGGAAAATCATATTACAGAATTAGTGTTAAAAAAGAGCAAGGACTCTTGGACCATCCTGATGGCAAGGTTTCTTCCTGGCTGCATGATGAAGTGAACCCTGGGGATTCAATCCCTGTCAGTGCCCCTGCAGGCGACTTTTGCTTGGATAACCATACGGAACGTCCGCTCGTTTTAATTAGTGGCGGTGTCGGTCTCACTCCTTTGATGAGCATGTGGAAATATGCAGAGAAGGTTCAGCCGGATCGTGAGGTTCGTTTTATCCACGCGGCTAGAAATGGACGCGTCCATGCATTTAAAGAGGAAATGGAAGAGTCAAAACCAGGGATGGCTCATCTCATATATGAAAAGCCCGAAGATCAAGATCGATTGAAAGGACTGCACACTTCAGAAGGCTATATCACACTTGATTGGCTGAAGACGGTTGCTCCTGAAGACGCAGAATTTTATTTCTGCGGACCGGAAGGATTCATGAAGGCTGTTTATGCCATGTTGAACCGCTGGGGCATTTCTCAAGATCGCATTCATTATGAATTTTTTGGACCTCAAGGCAAGTTATAAAAAAGAAGCGGAATCACCTCGTGATTCCGCTTCTTTTTACTATTGGACAGATGCTCTGCAGGGCAGTATCTATGAGGTGAGCAAATCACTCTGGAATTTGGATGGTTCCTCTTCAACCAGACGATTTATTTCTAGCCCCCTACCCTTTTTTGTTTATGAACAGGAAGGGGCTATGGGTTGCAGGTGCCGATCGAATCTGTTGATTTGCGCCATGAACCCTTGGATGATTGGACCACTAAACAGGGTAATTAATACCGTCCCTATGCCGATCGCTCCACTGAAGAAGAAGGCGAGAATCACAAGAAGAATGCTGATGAGCGCTCGCGAGATGGAAACGTTCCAGCCGGTGAGTTTACTGACTACGAGCATCATACGGTCGAATGGATTCGGGGCGAAATCAGCCTGAAGATTAAGCGCAATACCGAAACCTGCAATGCCCATTCCAAGTACAAGACAGAGCAATTGCGTCCAGAATACGTCTGGATGGATGGTATCACGTACGGTAAAGACCCAAAAATCAATGCCGATTCCTGTTAAAAGAGACGTCGCCAGGGCAAGAAGCTCGGGGCGTCTTTTCTCAGCGATGGCATTAAATACGATCATGCTGAAACCGACAACGATCTCCCAGCTTCCGATCGTCAAACCGAAAGTCCGGTGCAGACCGACAAGAAGAGCATCAAATGGAGACGTCCCCAGAGCAGACTGGATTGTTAAGGCGATGCCAAGCGTCATGATGAGAATGCCTACTGTATAATACATCGTCCTCAAATAGATGCGCTTCATGTCCATCCACCCCTTTCTTTTTTCATATCTTAAGAGACTATATCGTGAATAGAGGGTGGATTTCAAGACTATGAATGTAAAAAAACGGCAGGGATATTCCCTGCCGTTTTGTATAATCGTTTATTCTTCTACATAAGCCCATTTGAATTCGAATTCTGGACCTGTTGCTGTTGTGAAGACACCTTTGATGGATGGACGGAAAAGCTGGGCTTTTGCATCCTGATAGATTGGTGCTACTGCTTGATCTTCTTCGAGTAGTAGCTTTTCAGCTTCTAAGAATGTTTCAAAACGTTTTTCAGGCTCTTGAGCATACTCGCCGTTTGCCTTCTCAATCAACGCATCATATTCTTCACTGGAGTAGCCCATATTGTTGTTCTGACCATCTGTAAGGTACATGTTCAGGTATGTGTTCGGATCCACATAGTCTGGTCCCCATGTAGCAGCTTCCATCTCGAATTCGCCTTCGTTGTCACGACGAACACGTTCTTTAAATGGTACTTCCATCAATTTGATGGTTACACCTTCAAGGTTTTCTTCCAGTTGGTTCTTGTAGTAAGCAAGGACGTCCTTGGAAGTTCCTGTATCATCACCCAGCAGTTCGATTTCAACAGTATCGGTACCCAGTGCTTCCAGGCCTTTCTGCCAGTGTTCTTTTGCTTTCTCTACATTATATTCAACCAATGGACCTTGAGCTTCACGGAAGTCCTGGTCACTGTTAGGCATTGAAACGAAGTTGGATGGAACATAGCCTTCCGCCGGTACAGATCCATCGTTCAAAATGACGTCAACGAGGGACTGACGGTCGATTGCATAGGAAATGGCTTTACGAACGTCTACATTTGCAAGAGCTTCATTATTTTCCTGGTTGAACTTGAAGAAGTATAAGTATGGTTTTTCCGCCACGTTGAAAGCATCGCTCGTGCGGTACTGGTCAACGAATTCAGCGTTCAGTTCAGTCTGATCGATTTCACCAGTGTCATAAAGGTTGACCCCTGTAGAAACTTCTTTAATGACTTTTGCATTGATCGTTTCTAATTGTACGGTGTCTGCATCCCAATACGTATCACTTTTCTCAACGGTCCAGCCTTCGCCGTGGTTCCACTCTGTCATTTGGAATGGCCCGTTAGAAATTGTATATTCAGCTTCTGTAGCAAATTTGTCGCCCTGTTCTTCTACATATTTCTGATTCAAAGGCATGAAGGTAATGAATACCGTCATGGACTTGAAGTATGGAACAGGTTTTTCAAGTTCAACGACAAGAGTTTTATCATCTTCTGCAGTGGCACCCAAATCTTCGAGTTCTGCTTCACCATCACTGATGGCTTGGGCATTTTTGATGATGCCTCCAAGGAAGTAAGGGCCGTATTCAGAGCCAACCTCTGGATCTACCGCTCTTCTCCATGCATATACGAAGTCGTCTGCTGTGACAGGGTCACCGTTGGACCATTCCGCATCACGCAATTTAAAAGTCCATGTAAGTCCATCTTCACTTACTTCGGAGCTTTCTGCCATTCCATCTACAAGCTGACTGTTCTCATCCAGGCGGTAGAGCCCTTCATAAGTTTCTCCAGCCCACTGGAAACCGACCGAATCGGTGATTAAAGATGGATCCATGCTAGGGATCTCACTTTTCGCTGTTACGGTAATCTCTTGATCTCCGGAAGCTTCTCCTTCTTCTGACTGTTCCGTTGTTTCGTCTGAGTTTTCTTCACCTGTGTCTGTTGATGTTTCGCTGTCTCCCCCGCTGCAAGCTGCAAGGAAAAGTGCGAACATCAGTGCCATTAACACTAATAGATGCTTTCTCAAAGTGTATTCCCCCTATTTTTAATTTTCTAAAAATAATTACTTTTTGAATTATACAGATAAAAAAGAAAAAAATCAAAGTCCTTTATTCGATAAAAATAAGAAAAAAACGTCGATAAACGGAATATTCTAATTTAATTGACAATGGTTCTTTCTTTGATAGGATTAGAGAATATCATTGCTTTTCTAAAGCATAAAAGGATCTAAGGAGAAAAGTGAATCGCGGAATATAGAGGAGGTTGAAGGAAGTATGAAACGTGAATGGGATTTGCTGCACACCCCGGGTCCAACGCCGATTCCACCGAGTGTAGAACGAAGCATGAATCAGCCGATGATCGGACACCGTGGTGGGAAAGCCAAGGATTTGATTCATCATATTGCTCCAAGACTCAAGCCGGTGTTCGGTACTTCGGGTGAGGTATTGATCGTTACAGGAAGTGGTACGTCCTCTTTGGAAGCTTCTGTTGTAAATACAACAAAGCCCGGCGATAAAGTAATCGTCGTCGTAGCCGGAGCATTCGGAGATCGATTTGCACAGATTTGTGAGACGTATGAATTAAATGTGGTACGCATAGAGGTGCCATGGGGAAAAGCTGTAGAAGTTTCCCAAGTGGAAGAAACGCTTCAGAACCACCCGGATACGAAAGATGTGTTCCTGACACACTGTGAAACATCGACCGGAGTCATGCATCCGGTGGAAAAGGTCGCTGAGCGTGTAAAAAACATCAGTTCAGCTCTCGTCATCGTCGATGGGGTTTCTTCTATTGGAGGTTCCGAAGTGAAGATGGATCAGTCTGGAATCGATATCTTAGTTTCAGGTTCACAAAAAGCGATGATGCTTCCTGCGGGGCTCGCTTTTATAGCCGTTGGTCATGAGGCTTGGTCTGTCATTGAAGAAAATCCGCGCCCTCGTTTTTACTTAGATTTACGGAAATACCGTCAACAGCTTGAAGGAGGACAAACGCCTTTCACCCCTGCTCTTTCTCTTCTTTTCGGACTCCAGCAGGTCCTTGAATTGTTGGAAGAGGAAGGCTTAGATCGGGTTTTTGAACGGCACCAAACGATGAAGGAAATGACCCGGAACGCATGTCGTGCCTTGAACCTTCCTTTGTTGGTCTCTGATGAGGATGCTTCATCGACCGTAACATCCATCCGACCAGAATCCTTTGAGGCGGAACAACTTCGAAAAGTGGCGAATGAAGAGTTCGGACTTATTTTAGCTGGCGGTCAAAAGCATATGAAGGGTGAAATTTTCAGGATTGGACACATGGGATACTCCCGTCCTGCCAATGTTCTTCAATATATAGGTATTCTGGAAATTGTCTTGAAACGTTTAGGTCATGAATTCGAACCGGGAGCGGGTGTCGCAGCTGCGCAAGCCGCCTACCTGGATCGTACAAGGGAGGAATAAAGATGCATCGTGTATTGATTAGTGATCCATTGAGTGAAGATGGAATCAGACCTCTATTAGAGGCGGAAGATATCGAAACTGTTATGAATCCGAACTTATCCCATGAGCAACTGTTGGAGGAAATAGGATCGGCAGAAGCGCTTATCGTAAGAAGTCAGACACAAGTGACGAGAGAAGTGATTGAACACGCTCCTCACTTGAAGATCATCGGCCGTGCAGGTGTAGGGGTCGATAACATCGATCTCGATGCAGCAACGGAAAACGGCGTCATTGTCGTAAATGCTCCAGATGGGAATACGATTTCGACAGCCGAACACACGATGGCGATGCTCATGTCGTTAGCGCGGAACATTCCACAAGCCTATCATCAACTGCAACAAAAGCGGTGGGAACGTAAAAAATTCGTTGGAGTGGAGTTGAAAGATAAAGTACTCGGCATTGTCGGGTTCGGCCGGATCGGTCGCGAAGTTGCCCAGCGTGCGAAAGGTCACCGCATGAAAGTGGTTGCCTTCGATCCATTCTTGAATGAAGAAAAAGCAGAAAAAGCAGGAGTTACGCACGGGACTTTAGAGGAAGTGCTCAAACAGGCAGACTTCCTGACTGTTCACACCCCTTTGATTGAAAAGACGAAGCATCTAATCAACGAAGAGGCTATTTCCATGATGAAGACAGGCGCGCGTATTTTAAATTGCGCCCGTGGAGGAATTGTAGAAGAAAATGCACTATTTGAAGCGGTCCAATCAGGAAAAATTGCGGGGGCCGCGCTTGATGTCTTTGAAGAGGAGCCTGCGACAGAGCATCCGTTGTTATCCTTGCCGGAAGTAATTGCCACCCCGCACCTCGGGGCAAGTACGATTGAAGCTCAGGAAAATGTCGCAACAGATGTCAGTTTTGATGTACTGGAACTATTACGAGGGGGAACGGTGAAAAATCCGGTTAATCTCCCTTCTGTTTCCTCAGAAATGATGGAGAAGCTCTCCCCTTACTTCAAGCTTTCGGAACGTTTGGGCGTCTTTTTATCAAAAGTGGCAGAAGGTACGCTTGAACGTGTGAATGTCTATTATAGTGGCGAGTTGCTCGAGGTTGATACAATGCCTCTGACACGGATTGCTGTCAAAGGGATCTTGAAACGCCATATTGGTGAGCGTGTAAATGATGTCAATGCGTTCAAGACAGCTTCAGATAAAGGGATTACGGTGAATGAGCAGAAGTCGACCCAAACGAAAGGCTTCACGAACTTAATTACCGTAGAGATCGAAACCGATCAGGAAAAGCGCAGCCTCGCGGGTACGCTGTTGAACGGTTTAGGTGCACGGATTGTGCAGTTCGATCAGTATTCCATCGACGTAGTTCCGGAGGGGCATCTTGTTGTCATTCGCCACACCGACCAGCCAGGCGCGATTGGCCGCGTGGGAAGTCTACTTGCTGAACATGCGATCAACATCGCAACGATGCAGGTGGGGCGTACGAACGAAGGTGGAGAAGCTGTAATGGTGCTTACGGTAGATCGACCGGTAGATGGAGACTGTAATGAAAAGCTTGCTCAAATTGCAGATATTAAGCAAGTGCAGTGTTTGACGATTTAATAGAATTCAAATAGGCTCCGCTCATATAGAGATATGCCGCAATCAATAAAAAGACAAACTTCGACAAGTTTGTCTTTTTATTATGAAAGGAAAGCGGTTACATTTTATACTTTTGTAAAACCTGGAACAAAAGCTTTGACTTTGAGACTTTCTCTTGTTAAATTTAATTCCGACTTAATTCATCGACTTTGTAGGGAGGGGATATAATGAAGGAAAACAGAACAGAGATTTCATCTGGTCGCAGGTTTTTATTTCGTATTTTAGATGGCATCGAATGGCTGGGGAACAAGCTTCCATCACCATTGTTGCTGTTTGCTATATTAGCATTTATTGTTGTTATTATTTCTGGGGTATTTGCGGGTGTATCTGTTACGAACCCAACGACAGGGGAAGCTGTAGAGGTGAAGAACCTGTTCAGTCTGAGCGGGCTGGATTATATATTTAACAGTGCCGTCCAAAACTTTATTGGGTTTCCACCGCTTGGAGCAGTCCTTGTAACCATGCTCGGTATTGGACTGGCTGAACAGACAGGCTTGATTAATGCTTCTTTAAAGGGAATTGTCTTTTCCTTTCCTCAAAAATTATTGACGGCGGCTTTAGTTTTTGCCGGGGTCATGTCCAGTGTGGCGGTTAATGCTGGTTATGTGGTACTTCCCCCACTTGGAGCCGTTCTTTTCTTAGGACTTGGGCGACATCCACTGGCTGGACTTGCTGCCGCCTTTGCGGGTGTTTCAGGTGGTTTTGGTGCCAACCTTGCGCTCACCTCTACGGATGCCATTCTTCAGGAGTTAACTGCTGAAGCTACCCGTACGATTGACCCTGCGTATGCAGAAACGATTACGGTCACGATGAACTACTTTTTCGCCGCCGTTTCAGTTGTTCTCATCACGTTTATTGGGACGCTCGTGACTGAGAAAATCGTGGAACCGCGACTTGGTAAGTATGAAGGGGATCAGGAGGGGGAAATCGATGCGCTGACCGCTCTTGAGAAAAAAGGAATGCGTCTTGCGGGGATTGGATTTCTAATTACGTTTGCCCTCATGGCATACTTGTCTTTCGGTCCTTTACGTGGGGACGGCGCTTATATTGAATCGCCATTCTTCAGCGCTTTGGTCTTCGTCATCTTCCTATTATTCCTTGTCCCAGGCTTAATTTACGGGATGGTTACGAAAGAAATTACAAATGACAAAGACCTTACTAAACTGCTCGGAAAAACAATGGCAAGCATGAGTGGTTATATTGCTCTTGCGTTTACGGCAGGTCAGTTCATTGCGTATTTCCGTGAAACGAATTTAGGAACGGTCATCGCTTTTCGTGGTGCCGACTTCTTGAACTCTACAGGATTTGATGGCATTGGACTTATCTTAACGTTCATTGGACTGACGATGGTCGTCAACTTCTTCATTGGAAGTTCTTCAGCTAAATGGACGATCTTAGCTCCTGTGTTCGTTCCCATCATGATGAACCTGGGCTATTCTCCGGAGTTTACAACATTGCTTTATCGAATCGCAGACTCTGTGACAAACATGATCACACCGCTGCTTCTATACTTCCCGGTCATTATCGCGTTCGCTCAGCGCTACGATAAGAAACTGGGGATTGGAACACTCATTTCCATGATGATTCCTTATTCCGTCGCCTTCTTACTCGGCTGGCTGCTGCTATTGCTCGTGTGGGTACTTTTAGGAATCCCTGTAGGACCCGGTGCACCGATCCTATACTAATAAAAAAGCTCAACGTCAAACAGACGTTGAGCTTTTTAGGTTAACCTTTATTAAAAAAATTGTGTGGACTTCAGTAATTGATTCAAGACGTAATTCTCCCGCTGAATCCATAAATTTCTCTTCGTGTAATCCATTACTTTTTCGTTGTGGGCAATGGCTTCCTCCGTGCGAATCCACACGGGTGTAAATCCTTGGTCTTCTTCGTAGGAGTCCAGGTTTTGCTCGCCCTTTTCCCCCGGCCATTCACAAATATAATAATGGGAGGTCATTTCGAAAACAGCTTCTGGCTCATACACGTCCCAGTGGCTCTCCACAACCGCACCGACATATTGCTTCACCTGGCAGTTTTTGAAACCAGTTTCTTCTTGGATTTCTCTTATGAGGGCTTCTTCGTCTCTCTCTCCATCATCGACGCCACCACCCGGCAGCTTGTAGTCTCCAAGATTGGACTTCACCATTAGGATTTTTCCTTCGTTCAAAATCATACCTCGGACGGCAAGTCGCCTGTTTGTTTTGTGATCCTCTTTTTCTTCGAGGCCGAATCGTTTTTCAAAACGGAGATCACCCAATGGGGTGCACCTGGCGTTTTCGGTTGGAGAAGGTATGCACTTCTTTGTATCCGACTGATTTTGCCAGATCAATGGCTTCCTCATAACGGTATCCGATATGGTCCGGTTTGTGAGCATCTGAGCAGAGAACGATTCCAACACCCTCATTTTTACATATTTGCAGAAGCGTCGGATCGGGGTAGAGTTCTCCAACGGGCTTCCGCAAGCCTGCTGTACTGATTTCTATGCAGGTATCTGTTTTTGCGAGAGCTTTTGCTGCGCGTTTGTATTGTTCTTGCAAAAAATCTTCATCATCCGGGCGGTATCCGAAAACTTTGATGACATCGATATGACCGACAAAATCAAAAAGTCCGGACTCAGCGAGGGTGACGACACGGTCAAAGTATTGCTGGTACACGTCTTTTATATCCCGTTTTTCGTACTCATCCCGGTAAATCGCAAGGTCGATGCCCCATTCATCGATCCAGTGGACCGAACCGATCACGTAATCGAAAGGATGGGACGATATAAAGGCTTCCATCTCTTTTTCTTTTCCTGGCATGTAATCCATTTCAATGCCCATTTTGATTGGAAGTTCTGCTTTGTATGCTTCATCAAACATCTTTTGGTAGGTTTCAAAGTTCAGCGTACGACGGTTCTCCACCCATGGATTAGAAAGAATGTCGCGTGTTTCCTGAAAGAAATACGCATGTTCAGATATGCCTAATTCTTCGATTCCTTCTTTTTTTGCTTTTGTTATGTAGGTTCGTAGATAGTCGACATCAAGGTTTCCGGTTTCCGCCATATGGACGTGGTAATCGGTGCGCATGTGCGTCCCTCCTCTATCGAATTTTATTCATCATAACAAACATTAGAAAAAATCACCAAGAAGAAGCGGATGGAAGCAATTGATACGAGAAGTGTGAGGGGGTGATATGTTAAAATAGGGAGGTTAAGACAAGCGCGATAGAAATAGAGGTGCTTTATCAATCATGAATGACACAAAGAGGTTGACGGAAGGGGCTTTAATGACCGGCCTATATCTGCTATTGTTATTGGTAATCATTTTTGTGCCGGTTATAGGACCATTACTATTATTGATCCTGCCTGTTCCATTTATTTATTATAGTTACCGTCATGGTGGAAAAGCGGGGGGCCTTATGTTTGTGGCCGCGACCCTTTTCACACTGTTATTTGCTCCCGTATTTACCGTTTTCACCTTACTTGCCGGAATTGGCGGGCTTTTCCTGGGAATCGCTTTGCACCACAAACGTTCACCCTATGAAGCTCTTGCCATTGGCTCTGTGGGGTTTGTCATCGGTCTTCTCGGAATTCTCCTAGTCACACAGCTCTTCCTTGGCGTCAATTTAATGGAAGAACTGAAAAGTGGGATGAGCCAGGGATACGGTACTTTCGAAAGGATTTTCTCGGGACTTCTCGATGGAGAAGAGGTTGAGACGGATTTGGCTGAAATCGGGCAATTGATTGAGTTCATCCCGGATATTGTCCCAAGTATATTGGCGATGAGTGGTGTGATGATGGCTTTTGTCAGCCAATGGACGACATATAAGTTGATCAACCGCATTGAAAATCAGTCCATGGGATTCACAGATTTCAAGAATTTCAAGCTGCCGACATCCATCTTATGGTATTACTTTGTTGCGATGATCTTGAATTATGTCACGATGGATGGAAATGATTTGATTTATTTAGCTGCCGTGAATGTATTCATACTGACGGGAGCACTGATTGTCCTTCAGGGATTCTCCTTCGTCTTTTTCTACGCATGGAAGAAAAAGTGGTCAAAAGCTATACCGATTCTTGTGGTTGTATTTTCTATACTTCTTCCGCAAATCGTCATGTACCTTGTGAGAATAATCGGTATAATTGATATAGGATTTCCAATGAGGGACCGTGTGGAAGAAAAGAAAGAATGATCGCTCTCAAGAAGATGGTAGGAGCTGAATGCAATGCCGAATTTTTTTAAAAAACCAACGATGAGCGGACACTTGTGGATCATATACTTGATCTCTCTCATTCTGCTTGGCTTCATCTGGTACTATCAATGGATGCTTGGACTGATGATGACGCTGTTTTTAGCTGCGTCCATTTTTTACAGTGTCCGTACTGAACAGAACATGATCAATGAGACAGAAGAATATATATCGACTTTATCCTACAGGGTGAAAAAAGTCGGCGAAGAAGCCTTGTTGGAAATGCCCATCGGAATTGTTCTTTATAGTGAAAATTATATGATTGAGTGGGCAAACCCTTACATGAACAAGTTCACAGACGAGGATACCATTGTTGGAGAATCGTTAAAACGACTTTCCGATCACCTGATTCCCTGTGTGAAAGATGAGGAAGATGAAGTTTGGATCACCATTGCCGGTTATAAATTCCAGACAATCATCAAAAGGGACGAACGTCTGCTTTACTTGTTCGACCGGACGCAACAGACGGAGATCCACAACCGTTATGAAAATGAGCAGACGGTTCTTTCTATTATTTTTCTTGATAATTATGAAGAAATCACCCAGGGGATGGATGATACGGCAAAAAGCCATATCAACTCACAGGTGACTTCAATTTTGAATAAGTGGGCTGGAGACTATGGCATTTACTTGAAGCGAACGTCGCAAGAGCGTTTCATAGCGGTCATGAATCAGAAAATCCTGTACACTTTGGAAAAAGCGAAGTTTGAAATTCTCGATGATGTACGTGAATTGATTACAGACCAGAACGTTCCGTTAACGTTAAGTTTCGGTATTGGTGTCGGCCCGGTCAGCCTTCCCGAACTGGGAGAACTGGCTCAATCAAGTCTTGATCTTGCCCTGGGCCGAGGTGGGGACCAGGTGGCCATCAAAGATGATTCAGGAAAAGTCCGTTTCTATGGCGGAAAAACGAATCCGATGGAAAAACGGACACGGGTGCGCGCGCGAGTCATTTCCCACGCTATGAAAGAACTCGTACAGGCAAGTGAAAAGGTTCTGATCATGGGACACAAATCTCCGGATATGGATTCTGTCGGCGCATCGATCGGTATTTTGAAAATTGCCCAGGCGAACGACAAGAAAGCCGCGATTGTCCTCGATCCGGATGATATCGACACCGGCGTTCAACGCATGGTCGAGGAAATCGAGAAAGACGAAGAGCTCTGGCATTATTTCATTCCGCCTGAGGATGCTTTAGAGATGGTAACGAATGAGACATTGCTTGTCGTTGTGGATACGCACAAGCCATCCATGGTCATCGAGGAGAAGCTTCTATCCAAAACGGAGCATGTCGTCGTGATCGATCACCACAGACGTGCAGAGGAATTCATTGCCGATCCTACCCTTGTTTATATGGAACCATACGCTTCATCAACGGCAGAGCTTGTCACCGAGCTGCTTGAATACCAGCCGAAAAAACTGAAATTGTCGATGCTCGAATCTACTGCCCTGCTCGCAGGTATCATCGTCGATACGAAGAGCTTCACGCTTCGTACAGGCTCACGTACGTTCGATGCTGCTTCGTATTTGAGGTCAAAAGGTGCGGATACCGTACAAGTCCAGAAGTTTATGAAAGAAGACTTGGATGTCTATATTCGTAGAAGTAAGCTGATTGAACGGGCTTCTGTTTACAGAGATGGAATTGCGATCTCCACCGGGGACCGTGGAGAAACTTACGGACCTGTCATCATTGCACAGGCAGCAGATACTTTACTGACCATGAGCGGCATCGTTTCTTCCTTTGTCATATCTGAACGGAAGGATGGACGGATCGGCATCAGTGCCCGTTCTCTCGGAGATATTAACGTTCAGGTCATTATGGAAAAGATGAACGGCGGCGGGCATTTGACGAACGCAGCTACGCAGCTTGAAGATACAACGATTGAAGATGCAAAAGCATTGTTGCAAGATATTATTGATGAGTATTTTGAAGGGGGAGACACAGAATGAAAGTAATTTTCAAAGCGGATGTTAAAGGAAAAGGCAAAAAAGGCGAAATTAAAGAAGTGAACGATGGATATGCACGCAACTACCTTCTGAAGAACAATTTGGCGGTAGAAGCGACGAAGGGGAATGTCCAGGCGCAAAAAGCCAAAGATGCCAAAGTCGAGCAGCAAGCACAGGAAGAAGTCGAAGAAGCGAAGCGGTTAAAAGAGACGCTGGCGGACCTCGAAGTGAAGCTTGTGGCGAAATCCGGAGATAATGGACGCCTATTTGGTTCCATTACTAGCAAACAAATTGCTGAGCAACTGAAGAAATCCCACAATATTAAAATCGATAAACGTAAAATCGAGCTTGATGATCCGATCCGGACATTGGGCTATACGAACGTCCCTGTAAAACTTCATCCAGAAGTAACAGGTACGATCAAAGTCCATGTCGAGGAAAAGTAAGTCCTGAACGATCAAGCGCCCAATCCATTTTATTGGGCGCTTCTGTTTTGTATTTCTGGCTCCCATCCCTCTTTTTCATAACGAGAAGGAAGGATGTATAAAATAACCGTACAACGCTTGGTTGTTTGTAACGGACGGGCCATCCGTGCTTTAGATTCAGAGGAGGAACAACAGTGAGTGAAATGTGGAACGATCGTACCCCGCCCCATAATATAGAAGCAGAACAGGCGGTACTCGGGGCGGTCTTTTTAGAACCTGAAGCGATGTCGACAGCGGCTGAGTATCTTCTTCCTGAAGATTTCTATCGGGCGAGTCACCAGCGAATATTCGAAGTGATGCTTTCTCTTTCAGATAAAGGGGAGCCCATCGATCTCGTAACCGTAACGGCAGCTCTTTCTAACAACCAGGTGCTGGAGGAGGTCGGAGGGGTTTCTTATTTAACGGATATTGCAAACTCCGTCCCGACAGCTGCGAATATCCAGTACTACACGAGCATTGTGAGTGAAAAATCGACCCTTAGAAGTTTGATCCGTACGGCTACGAATATCGTAACAACGGGCTATTCAGAAGAAGAGGACTTAGAGGATGTATTAAATGCCGCAGAAAAAGACATTCTCGAGGTTTCCCAAAGGAAAAATTCCAGTGCTTTCAAAAGCATTAAAGATGTACTGATTGACGTTTATGACAACATTGAGCAGTTGCACCACAATGATGGAAGTACGACTGGAATTCCGACAGGGTACCGTGACCTTGATCATATCACCTCTGGTTTCCAACGGAATGATTTGATTATCATTGCCGCCCGTCCGTCCATGGGTAAGACCGCGTTTGCTCTGAATATTGCTCAGAACGTAGCGGTCCATACCGATGAGAATGTTGCGATCTTCAGTTTGGAGATGGGGGCCGATCAGCTCGTTTCCCGTATGATTTGTGCGGAAGGAAACATTGATGCCCAGCGTCTCCGTACAGGACAGATGGAAACAGAGGATTGGAACAAACTGACGATGGCGATGGGGAGTTTATCGAATGCCGGGATTTATATTGACGATACACCAGGGATCCGGGTCAGTGAAATCCGTTCCAAGTGCCGTCGCCTCAAACAGGAACACGGACTTGGCATGATTTTGATCGACTACTTACAGTTGATCCAGGGTAGCGCCAACTCCAAGGAAAACCGACAACAGGAAGTATCAGAAATTTCCCGTTCCTTAAAAGGGTTGGCTCGTGAACTTAATGTTCCTTTGATTGCTTTGTCCCAGCTCTCCCGTGGAGTTGAATCAAGACAGGATAAACGACCGATGATGTCTGACTTGCGTGAATCTGGTTCCATTGAGCAGGATGCCGATATTGTTGGGTTCCTTTATCGTGATGATTATTACGATCAGGAATCCGAAAACCAGAACATTATTGAAATCATCCTTGCCAAACAACGTAACGGTCCAGTGGGGACGGTCTCACTCGCCTTTGTGAAAGAATACAACAAGTTCGTCGACTTGGACCACCGGTATTCCGATGCCGATGTACCGCCCGCTTAAAGAAGGAAGACGCCCGAGACTTGAAGTCTCGGGCGTCTTTTTTTATAAGCAGCTTCTCAAAGAAGCCATCTATATCATCTCTCTCATCACGCCTCCCGAAAAGTCACGCTGAGAAATGGATGATCCTATAGGGTTAAGAAATAGTCAATGGCATGGGCGACACCATTTTCGTCATTCGTTTTCGTATTGAAGTGGCAGGCCTCTTTCACTTCATCCTTCGCGTTGCCCATTGCGGCGCTGTATCCTGCCACATTGATCATAGATAAATCATTCAAGCTGTCTCCAATGACCGCTGTCCTTTTTATCGATCGGTTCAGTTCTTCTGCCAATTTCATGACGGCATTTCCTTTGGAAGCAAGCCTGTGTTCCAGTTCGAAGTTATGGTTGGCAGAACTTACAAGGGTCAGGTCAGGATACTCAATGAATCGATCCCATCCTTTTTGGAGTTTTCCCTTTTCAAAGGAGAAGGCCAGAATGTTGTGCACATTCCTTTTGCTATCTACAATTTCTTTGTAAGAATCTACATGTAAAAAACCGGACTGACTAAATTGTTTTTCAGCTGCCTTTTCAAGGCTTGTCAGATCCGCTTTTGGATTAGCACTACGAATCCGATCAAGCTCAATGCTCATAAGCTCTCTGCCATTTTGAGGGGTTAAGATCGCTTCATCATCAATCGCTTCATAGTAGAACGCTTCTTCTTCCAGCCACCCTAAAATTTCGGTGACGTCTTCCTTCTCCATCGGTATGGATGAAAAAAGTGTACCATCGGGACGATGAATGGTCGCTCCATTGGCCGCAATCACCCATGTTTGAAGATCAAGGCTGGAGAACAGGTTTCGGACATCGAATGCTGCCCTTCCTGTTGCGATGACCACCTCTACGCCCTCTTCCTTGGCACGGCGTATCGCCTGAATATTATCTGGACTGATTTTATTCTCGGAATTTAACAGTGTCCCGTCTAAGTCAATGGCAATCATGTCCATAAGTCAGATCCCTCCTCACCTGTAACAATCAGGTCTACATGATGCTCTTGTAGTCTTTGCTGAAATTCTTCATCAGGAAGCTGGTCTGTAATGATGACATCTACGTCTTCAAGTTCTGCGAAAGTAAAGAACTCGGTCACTCCAAATTTCGTATGGTCTGCAAGAACGATGACTTGTTCTGCCTGTTTAATCATGTTCCGTTTGACCATCCCATCTTCTTCGTGGGCAATCGAGAGTCCTGAATCAGAGATTCCTACCACTCCGATAAACGCCTGATCCACATGGTAACTTTTTAAACGTTCAATGACGGAAGCTCCATAAAGGAATTGGTGCTCCTTTTGGAGAAAACCACCAAGCAACTGAATGGACACGCTTTCAACGTTCGATAAAATTTCTGCCTGGTGAATCGAATTTGTAATGACTGTGATGTCCATCGGGCGTATTTGATTCGCACATGCCTGAACGGTCGTGGATGTATCCAGAATGATTTTGTCTCCTGGCCGAATGAAAGATACAGCCTTACTACCGATCTGCTGCTTTTCAAAGGATACGGTCTTTAATCGGTGAGAATAATCCTGGATGGTTGTATGTGTGCGTGGCAGAATGGCTCCCCCGCGTGTACGAACGATCGCTTTTCGTTCCTCTAACTTTACTAAATCCCGTCTTGCTGTGTCTCTGGATATATCAAACATCTCACACATTTGATCAATGGAAATCCTACGATTTTCTTTTAAAAATTGTAGGACTCCAATCAGACGTTCTTCCTGATACATCGAATTCTCCTTCCAATGTTGCTCTTATAAGTGATTATAAGTAAAATATTAATTGAAATCAATTAAAAACAAGTTGTTTTAAGTATTAATGTAAATATTAGTTAATCTTGTGCTTTTGTGATAAAAATAAGGTATTCATTGTCAAAGAAACTTTCCCATAAAGGTTGGATTCGCTTGAACTCTCCCCGAACATCCTATGACAAGAAAGCAGATTATATCGAGAGTTATGAAGTTATGGTTTATAATCGAACAATAATTATGTAATTATAATTTAATGTTCGGTTTTAGCGTTGACTTGCGAGGTGTGAATTGGTAAACTGACGATGGATAACATATTTAACAAATTTTTGGCGGAGGTGCCTTATGTCTTCTGTAGTTGTAGTCGGAACCCAGTGGGGGGACGAAGGAAAAGGCAAGATTACTGATTTTTTATCACAAAATGCCGAAGTTGTCGCTCGTTATCAGGGCGGAAATAATGCGGGTCATACCATAAAATTTGATGGAGTCACATATAAGCTTCACTTGATTCCTTCAGGGATCTTTTTTGAAGATAAAACGTGCGTGCTTGGAAACGGAATGGTGATTGATCCGAAAGCGCTGCTTGAAGAATTAAAATACTTACATGACAAAGGCGTATCGACAGATAATCTGCGCATCAGCAACCGTGCTCATGTCATTCTGCCGTATCACTTGAAATTAGATACGCTGCAAGAGGAAGACAAGGGTGCGAATAAAATCGGAACGACCAAAAAAGGAATTGGTCCTGCTTATATGGACAAGGCGGCTCGTACCGGAATCCGTATTGCTGATTTACTTGATAAAGAAAGCTTCCGTGAGAAGCTCGAACAGAACCTTACTGAGAAGAATCGTCTTTTTGAAAAAGTATATGAAACAGAACCATTTACGGTGGAAGAAATTCTCGATGAATACTATGAATATGGGCAAAAGATTGCTTCCTATGTTTGCGATACGTCTGTCGTATTGAATGATGAATTGGACGATGGCCGTCGTGTTCTTTTTGAAGGGGCCCAGGGAGTTATGCTTGATATTGATCAGGGAACGTATCCATTTGTTACTTCTTCTAACCCAATTGCAGGTGGCGTAACGATCGGTTCTGGTGTAGGACCATCGAAAATTAAACACGTTGTTGGTGTTTCGAAAGCTTACACAACACGTGTGGGAGATGGACCTTTCCCGACTGAGCTTGAGAACGAAGTCGGAGATCAAATCCGCGAAGTAGGACGCGAATATGGTACGACGACAGGACGTCCTCGCCGTGTGGGCTGGTTTGATAGTGTGGTTGTCCGTCATGCACGTCGAGTAAGTGGAATTACAGACCTTTCCTTGAATTCCATTGATGTACTGACAGGAATCGAAACACTGAAAATCTGTACGGCATACAAATACAAAGGGGAAATCATGGAAGAGTTCCCGGCAAGTTTGAAAGTCCTTGCCGAATGCGAGCCTGTTTACGAAGAAATGCCAGGCTGGACGGAAGACATCACAGGCGCTAAAACGCTGAGTGACCTTCCTGAGAACGCACGTCATTACATTGAGCGTGTATCTCAGCTGACAGGGATCCCGTTGTCTATTTTCTCTGTTGGCCCTGACCGTGCACAGACAAACGTTGTTCGTAGTGTATATAGTGAATAATAGGAAAGCCTGGCTTACAAAGCCGGGCTTTTTTTAGAAAAGTCAGCAGGTATGAGAATCGGATAAGCGTTTGTTAGGGTAAACTTTACATAGATGAACAAGACGAGGAGTGTTTCACGTGAAACGTATTTGTGTTTTCGCTGGGTCCAGCGTAGGGAATGACCCGGTTTTTATAAAGAAAACGGAAGATTTGGGAGAAAGTCTGGCCGCTAAGGACATTGAACTGGTCTATGGCGGTGCTAAAAGTGGTTTAATGGGTGTCTTAGCTGATCAGGTTCTGAATAGCGGGGGGAAAGTGACGGGCATTATGCCAAGTCACCTTTTTGAGAAGGAAATCGTCCACCCCAACCTAACAGAAATGATTGAGGTAGGAACTATGCATGAAAGAAAAGCCAAGATGAGCGAACTGGCTGACGGATTCATCGCTCTCCCCGGAGGTTTTGGGACGTTTGAAGAACTTTTTGAAACGGTCAGCTGGGCTCAAATCGGCCTTCATTCAAAACCGCTCGCCCTATACAACATTGCGGAATACTACGCTCCGCTCGTTCAGCTCATTGAACACGCAATAAAAGCAGGATTTGTACCTGAAGATAACCGTGAACTTTTTATTGACTCCAACAATCCTTCTTCTTTATTGAATGAAATGGAGCGGAAAAAATAAAAGACGTGCCTGCAGGCGCGTCTTTTATACTTGGATCGTTTTAAAGAAAATCAGCCCAAAAAAGCGATACGTCAATTTAATACTTTCAATCGAGGACTCTTCGGTAATGCTCAAACCGTAGATCGTCGTTGGTGAGGTATCAGGTGACGCAGCCATTGCTTTAGAGGCTAGTGGCGAAGTGTCAGGGGCGAGAGGAATGGTTTCATATTCATTGATGGCATACGCATCTTCTACAAGCGCGTATGTATCGGTAATCATAAAACCTTTTTCAGAATCACTGATCTGCATCTTGATATTAGTAGGTTTTTGATTGTTATTGATGGAAACATCAGTAATCTGAATGCTTCCAAGTAAGCTCTTGTTACCAAGTGCGACAATGACAGTCTGCTTATCTTCTGTTGTACCGATTGACCCATGAGTAAGCGGTGGGTTCAGCTTTAAAAAACCAATAATGGAGACAAATAAAAGGATAAGGACGAGAATAATGTAACGAAAAACCTTTTTCAAACAAACCCTCCTTTCTTTTTGGTGAACAGAATTCAGAGAGAAAATATATGTTTCTAGTAAAATTACTATTGCTTACGTCTATTCTGTATGGTACGATAGTTATCGTTGCGGTGAACAAGCCGTTTGGTCCGGTAGTTCAGTTGGTTAGAATGCCTGCCTGTCACGCAGGAGGTCGCGGGTTCGAGTCCCGTCCGGACCGCCATTTTCATTATACCATTTGAGGTAGTCGAATACACACGTAATGTGATGGCCTCATTAGGTTTTAATGTCGAATGGTAATAAATAAATTGATTATGGCTCGGTAGCTCAGTCGGTAGAGCAACGGACTGAAAATCCGTGTGTCGGCGGTTCGATTCCGTCCCGAGCCACTCCTTAAAAAGCTTACGGAAATATTCCGTAAGCTTTTTTTTTATGAATTATTATTCAATTTCTTAGAATTCCTTATTTAACTATCTGGCAGGATTGTGGGAGAGTCAGTTTCGAGATGTTTTTTGAGTGGATGGGGGCTGCGGGGAATAACTCGCTTTCCACGGGAGCGCGGTGAGCCTCCTCGGACTGCGTCCTGCGGGGTCTCACCAAGCACTCTTTTCCCGCAGGAGTCTCGCCATTCCCCTCCGCCCACTAATCAAAGAAGATACTCGAAACTTCTACTTAAAAAATCAGCTTGTATGGTTAAGGGAAGTGGATAATTAAAACACCTCCAAAGTACGAAAAGCCTAGTTCAGAGCGTGTCATCCCTTTACTTTTAAATAAGGTTCCAATTCTCAAGTCGTTTCGAGACACTTATAAGGTAAAGGGGCGTAGGGAAACGGTGAGACTCCTATAGGAAGATGGAGCAAGACGAACCTTTTCCCGGAGCCCCTAGAATCACACAAACCTCTCGAAACTTAGTCTTCAAGAAAAGGGTGCTTATATGGAATATAGGGAACTTATTATAATGAACAGTTTAATATGAAAAAATGACTACTATTTCGTAATTTTGGTAAGAATATTATACCTTTTTTACATATTTGAATATCTATTTCTTATAAATCCTCCATGTGATAGATTAATCTAGGGAAAGTTTAGACAGGAGCATCAGGAGGATCAATATCATGTGGAAGAAACTAGCTGTCACAGCAATCTCTGTCGTAAGTGTCGGCGTAGGGACGGTCTACGCTGAAAGTTCACTTCCGACGGTTTATCACGTTTATATAGATGAACAACATGTGGGTATGGTAGAAAATCAAGCAGAGATCAAAGCGGAATTACGAGAACGTATGGAAGAGGCGGAAAAAGACCATAAAGGATTGGATCTTTCTTATATGGAAGAGGTCTCATTCAAGGAACAGAAAGTGTTTTCTGTGAATGATGAATCTTCAAAAGTCATGGATTCGCTTCAGAATGAATTAACGTTTGCCGTAGACATTGTGCGTCTTAACATCGATGGAAAGCCCGTTGCTCATCTTCCGAATGAAGAAAAAGCGGAACAAGTCATAGAATCGGTGAAAGAGGAATATGTCGGTGACGGTGAACTAGCCAAGTTGGAAAATGGAACGCCTGAACTGCCGGACATTGGTGAAACGAAGGTTATGGATGTCGGTTTATCGCTTCCCGTTACAATGGAAGAAGATCAGGTCGCGCTCTCTCAGGTCCATACAGTCGATGAAGCTGTGTCCCGGGTGGAAGAAGGTCGTATTTATCCGAGTAATCATTCTGAAGCGACATCGTTTATTGGGATGATGGCTAAATCAAAGAAACCGCTCGTGGATGTAGTATTTACAAAGAAGGAACGTAAGGAAGAAGTGATTCCCCATAAAGTTCAAATGAAAAAGTCGGATGAACTCTATAAAGGGGAATCTGAAGTGAAGCAAGAAGGGGAAGAAGGCAAAAGAGAGCTATTGATTGAGCGAACGTACCGTAATGGGGAAGAATTAAAAGAAGAGGTAGTGGAAAAAGAAGTCGTCAAAGAACCGGTAAAGAAAATTGTACTTCAAGGGACAAAGAGAGTTCCCTCTAAAGGTACCGGTGATTTTTCCTGGCCTGCTGTTGGTGGTCAAATTACCAGTAAGCAAGGCGAGCGCTGGGGACGCTACCATAAAGGGATTGACATTGCCGGGGTGTCCGATAAAACGATTAAAGCTGCTGATTATGGAAAAGTGATTGAAGCTGGATATCGAAAAAGCTTTGGAAATAAAGTAGTTATTGATCATGGGAATGGATATGAGACGATTTACGCTCACCTCTCATCCATCGACGTTAAAAAAGGACAGTCCGTTAAAAAAGGTGAAAAGATCGGAGTGATGGGAACGACGGGACGTTCTACAGGTGTACACCTTCATTTTGAAATTCACAAAGAAGGGTCGCTTGAAAATCCACTTTCCCACGTCTCCCGCTGACTCTAACCGCTATGATTGAATCATAGCGGTTTTTTCTATATAAAACCGACCGTGTAGTGAACGACTTTTTTCATTCCCCATGCATTAATTTTCAAAACTATTGACGTTGGGCTGGAGTAAGATTTAGTAAGAGGTTTAAGAAATAGGCATGATAAAAGTATAGGTGAAAGGGCTGATTTCGAGTGAGGTTTATGGTGAAATAAGACATTTTTCATTAAATAAGTTAAAATAAGAGAAAGAAAAGATGTCGAGGAAAGGGATGTGACGCAATATGGCACAGAAAATTTTAGTGGTCGATGACGAAAAACCCATTGCGGATATATTGAAATTTAACTTAGAAAAAGAAGGTTATGAAGTTGTTTGTGCATATGACGGGGATGAGGCGATTGCAAAAGCAGATGCAGAAGAACCGGAATTGATTCTTCTTGATATTATGCTGCCGAACAAAGACGGTAATGAAGTCTGCCGCGAAGTGAGGAAGCGTCATAATATGCCGATCATTATGTTGACGGCAAAAGATGCAGAGATAGATAAAGTACTCGGACTGGAAATGGGAGCAGATGACTATGTGACCAAGCCTTTCAGTAACCGTGAATTGATTGCCCGCGTAAAGGCGAACCTGCGTCGTCAACAGCAGGAGCCTGAAGACAGCGCGCAGCAGACGAAGGATATTGAAATCGGTCGTCTTGCGATTCACCCGGATGCGTACACGGTGACTCGTGACGGAAATCATATTGAATTGACTCATCGTGAATTTGAACTTCTTCACTATCTTGCTCGCCATATCGGTCAAGTCATGACTCGTGAACATTTGCTTGAAACCGTTTGGGGTTATGATTATTATGGGGACGTTCGTACTGTCGACGTAACGGTAAGACGTTTGCGTGAAAAAATTGAAGAGAATCCTAGTAACCCAATGTGGATTGTTACCCGTCGTGGGGTTGGGTATTATTTGAGAAACCCAGAACAGGAGTAACGCCTTTATGAAAGAAGTAGGCTTCTTTCAGTCTGTGAGGCTGAAGCTGATTCTCGTATACATTTTGTTATTGTTATTAGGCATTCAAGTCATTGGTGTCTATTTTGTCGATCGATTGGAAGAGCAGTTGGAAACCAACTTTACGAATTCAGTGGAAGGGCAGCTGAATTCTTTAACCTACAGCTTGCAAAATGCTTTTAATACAGAGCGGGGAGAAGATTCGCTGCCTTTAAATTATGACCTTCAAGGTCTTATTAATGACTTCAGTGATGATAATACAGATATTGGGAAGTTGATGGTTGTCGACAATAACCAAAAGGTACTTGCAGCCACAACGACGAGCGACCAGTCTCCTATTGGTAAGAAAGTTACGGACCCTGCCATTACTAAGGTCTTCCTGTTTGGGGAGGCCACTGAGCCAAAACCGTGGCGAGAGGAAGGAACCAACAACCGTCTGTTCCGCGGAACGAATCCAATTACGGACGAGTCCGGAGATGAAATTGTTGGGGCTCTTTATTATGAAGTTTATATGAATGATATCTATGACCAACTTGGGGAAATCATCAGCATTTTCGCCAAAGGGACGGTCTTAGCTATTACGGTTACGGCTTTGCTCGGGATTTTGGTGGCGAGGACCATCACGAAACCTCTGACAGAAATGAAACGTCAGGCACAAGTCATGGCGACAGGGGACTTCTCGCAGAAGGTCGATGTCAAAGGAAACGACGAAATTGGACAGTTAGGCCATACATTCAATGATCTGAATGATAAATTGAAGCTGGCTACTGCGACCACAGAGGGCGAGCGCCGGAAGCTGAGCTCTGTACTCTCCAATATGTCGGACGGGGTCATTGCGACAGACCGTCTTGGTGCGATTACACTAATGAATGCACCGGCGTCTAAATTAATTGGACAGACGTTCGAGGAAGTCCAGGGTCAATCCCTTGTGGATGTTCTTGACTTGAATGATCAGGTTGAAGATATATCTGAAGTGGAAGAAGCGGGGTCCATGATCATTGATTTAAGCAGTGACGATAACCACCTGCTTCTTAAAGCAAACTTTTCTGCGGTTGAAGATGAAAACCATGACATGAATGGTTTTATCACCGTCATCAGTGATGTGACCGAACAACAACGTGTGGAAAAAGAAAGAAGAGAGTTTGTTTCAAATGTGTCGCACGAACTACGTACTCCGTTGACGACGATGAGGAGTTATATAGAGGCATTGAACGACGGGGCTTGGCAGGATCCGGATATCGCCCCAAGGTTCCTTGATGTGACCCAAAATGAGACGGACCGTATGATTCGTTTGGTGAACGATCTTCTGCAATTGACCAAGATGGATCATAAAGAAACAAGTCTGATGAAAGAGCGTGTGGAGTTTGTGAGTTTCTTCGACCATATCATTGATCGTTTTGAAATGAACAAAAATGAAAAAGTAGAGCTTGTTCGCAACTTGTCGAATAAGAACATGTATGTATGGATGGACAAGGATAAGATTACTCAAGTACTGGATAACATCATCTCTAACGCCATCAAATACTCCCCGGAAGGTGGGAGTATACGGTTTAATGCCCATTCTACGAAGAAACAGCTGCGGGTAAGCATTACCGATGAAGGGATCGGCATGCCTCCGGACACCGTTGATAAAATCTTTGACCGCTTTTATCGTGTCGATAAATCCCGTGCGAGAGAAATGGGAGGAACCGGACTGGGTCTTGCTATTGCCCGGGAAATGATTGAAGCTCATCATGGAAAAATATGGGCGGAAAGCCGTGAAGGTAAGGGCACGACTGTCCACTTTACTCTGCCGCTCATGAATCAGAAGCGGAGGGGACAGTCATGAAAAAAGAAACCATGAAGTCCGTCATTATGGTGATCCTCATTGCCTTCAGCTTAGTATTGACGGTAGCTCTTTGGACGTATCAGCCCGTGAATGAAACGTTGGAAGAAGATGTGTTCATTGAAGATACGAAATTAGAAGAAATAGGATCAGAGCGAGCAGTTCCAAATCTGGTTCCTCCTGATAAAGTCGTTTTTCATGAGCAAAATTCATATTTTACATTTAAAGATAATATTGATCGCACCGCTTTTTACCAAAAACAGATGCAGCAGTGGAATTTATCTAATCTGGATACAAGTCCTAGAACGATAGATGTCGACAACCATAGCGATATTGTGGAAATCATTTTTCCTGCCCATCTGCCAATCCAGGTAATCAGTGATATCTTTCAAGTGAATGAGAGTATTCCACTGGAGGGGCTGCAGGCCAACTTCAATCGGATATTTTTGTTACGGCATTCCCAGGAGGGGAGTGCTGTTTCTCCAGCTTCTTACGATTTATGGTTTGTCAATAGTGACTCTGAAGGGAGTGAAGTCACTCTTCAGGCCGATATCAGTGCGGCTTCTGGAGAACGGGCCATGCAGGAAATCGATAATAAAGATGAATTGGTGGAGATAGCCCGGGTGGCCGATGTCCTCCAGATCGCCCCGGAGGATGGAACGAATGCTTCACACATTTACGTACCGAAAAACCCGGTGAGTATATCGGAATATGTACTTCAGACAGGAGCGGTCAATGTAAAACCGATCCAAAATGATATTTTCCCTTCTAATACACGGGTCTTCAAATCCCGGACAAATAGTGGAGAGAATATCACTAAAACATTCCAGCGGCGGCTGACACAGTATGACAAGAGAATGGAATATGACTTGACGATCCCTAACTCAGCAAACCAGAAGAACTTGACGGAATATGAATTGTTTGTACAAAGCATGGAGGATATCAATAGTCATTTGGGGTGGACGGATGACTATCGACTGAACACGATCTTAAGTGGTCGTGATGAAGTCCGCTACCGTCTCTACTTTAATGACCGCCCTGTTTTGGAGAATATCGATACTTATAATTTGGCGAGCATTCAGTTAAGTTATCAACAAGGGCAGATTCAGGAATATGACCGCCCGCTTGTTCAGTACAGCAGCATTAACGAAAGCGAGACGAAACTTTTATCAGGAGTGGAAGTCCTATCAAATATTCGACAAGCTGGGGAATTGGAACCGTCCAGAATCAGGGACTTGGAGATTATGTACACGCTTGAAGAACAAAGGAGCGAGTTGGTGTACAGTTTGATTCCTGAGTGGTATATGTTGACAAACAGTGGTTGGACGAAAGTGTACCCGGAAGAAAGGTCCCAAAATGAAGAGGTTTCGTGACGAGGAGGTAAAACATGCAGTGGGGGCAAATTAAAACATTGTTCATCATCAGCTTCTTAATCCTCGACCTTTTCCTGCTGCAGCAATTGTTAGGGAAGCAAGCGGAGGATGAAGTGGGGCAGATTTCCACCGTTGCTGAAAGCATTGAAACCGAACTGGAAGCGAACGACATTTCCATTAAGGATGATGCGATCCCGGAGGAATTGCCAGAAGCTACTCCGATTGAATCGGAAAGTACGCATACGCTTCCCGATGACGTGATGAGTATGATTGAAGGTATGGATGAGAGCGATAAGGAGATCGAGCTAAAAGAAGACAATCAAGTATTGCAAGTCACTTTTGATGAGCCCATCGAAGTGACGGAAGATACAATCCAGGGCGTGGTCATGGACGTTGTACCGTTTGCTTCCCGGTATTCCTATTGGGGCTGGAATGAAGAAGAGGGTGCGGCTCTCTTTTTCCAGGCAAAAGACAATAAAACGATTTATTTTAATAATAACGGATATTTGTTGTTGAATATCGTAGATGGTGAACTCACGGGATATGTCGCAACCCTGCTATCCTTTGAAAATGGTGGATACTCAGGTGCTTCTGGTGAAACGGAAGTTACCATCGAACCATTAAGTGCCATTCGTATCCTCTTGAATAACGGGCTGATTGAGCCGGGTGATGAAATTACATCGATGGATATCGGTTATCATACGAGTTACAGTTTACCTGCTGGTGAGGAAAATGAGACTCAAGTGTTCGCATCCACATGGAAAGTGACGGTCAATGGGGATCGCAACCACTTTCTCTACACTTTTGACGGAACAATCATCGAATATATCAATGAAGAATCCTTCATCTCAGATGTCAAAGATGAGCATGGCTTAATAAGTACGGAAGCAGAGCAAACGGCAGCCAATGAAAATAGAGAAAACAATTAAATGGAGTGTATGGAATGAGCATGAGATTTAGTGTACTTGCTTCGGGCAGTACGGGGAACGCATTCTACATTGAATCGGGAGACGAGAGAATATTAGTTGATGCTGGCTTGAGTGGTAAGAAAATGGAAGGGTTGCTTGATCAAGTCAATATCGATCCGCAATCCTTATCGCGAATCCTTGTTACTCACGAGCATAGTGATCACATTAAAGGTCTAGGCATTATGGCCAGGCGCTACAACCTTCCTATCTACGCTAACGAAAAAACCTGGAATGCGATGGAAGGGCAAATCGGCAAACTTTCCATTGATCAGAAATTCCATTTTTCCATGGAGGAGACGAAGACATTCGGAGGTCTGGATGTAGAGTCCTTTGCCGTTTCGCATGACGCGGCAGACCCTATGTTTTATACGTTCCATAAGGATGGAAAGAAAATTGCACTTGTCACCGATCTCGGCTATGTTTCCGAACGGATTAAAAAGACGGTGGAAGGTGCTGACGCGTACATTTTTGAATCAAACCATGATGTGAGCATGCTTCGAATGGGGCGCTACCCATGGAATATAAAACGACGGATATTAGGGGACTCCGGTCACGTTTCCAATGAGGATTGTGCCCTGGCCCTCACCGATATCATCACAGACCAGACAAAAAGAATCTATCTTGCGCATTTGAGTCTGGATAATAATATGAAAGATCTTGCCCATATGTCTGTAAAAAATGTTTTGGAAGAGCGTGGAATTGAAGTGGGAAGCCACATTGAATTACATGATACAGACCCACAGGAAGCCACACCAATCTTTGAGGTTTAAAAGGTTTTAAATTGTAAAGAATAAGGAAACAGTACCTTAGAAATCTGAGAGCGTGAGAAAGGTAAGGTGAAAGAGACGTGGGTTATTATGATGATCATTCCCCTACACGTCAGCAGAAACAGCAGCGCAGGCGGTGGGTAATGCCGACAATTGTCGGAGGTATTTTAGGAGCCGTTCTTGTCTTATTGGCTTTGCCAGCTTTGGTTCAAACAGACTTGCTTCCTTATGATATGACGATTCCTGAGGATGAAAGTGGACTTGTTGAAGACAATCAGGGCCTGACAGGTGGTACGACTAAGAACGTCAAGCTTGATGTAAATACCCAAATCACTGATGTGGTTGATAAAGTGACTCCCTCCGTCGTAGGAGTCGTTAATTTACAGACACGTCAAGACTTTTGGCAGCAGGAAGGCGATTCGGCACAACAGGCAGGGGTAGGGTCAGGCGTGATTTATAAAAAAGAAGACGGCACGGCTTATGTGGTGACGAATAATCACGTGATTGAAGGGGCGAGTGAAATTGAAGTCGTCCTTTCCGATGAAACAAGGGTCAAAGCCCAATTAATCGGGGGAGATCTATTTACCGATCTGGCTGTTTTGAAAATGCCGGCTGATCAAGTTGAACAAGTTGCTGAGCTGGGGACTTCAGAAAACTTGAAAGTCGGTGAACCGGCAATCGCTATCGGAAACCCACTTGGTCTCAGTTTCGCAGGATCGGTTACTCAAGGAATTATTAGTGGTAAGGAAAGAGCAATCCCTCAAGACTTTAATGGAGATGGAATGGAAGACTGGCAGGCGGAAGTTATTCAGACAGATGCAGCCATAAACCCTGGAAACAGTGGTGGGGCACTCATTAACATTGATGGCCAATTGATTGGAATTAACTCAATGAAGATTGCTCAGTCTTCCGTTGAAGGCATCGGTTTTGCGATTCCTATTGATTCAGCAAAGCCAATCATTGATGAATTGGAACAATTTGGCCAAGTAAACCGTCCGTACATTGGAATTGAAGCCTATGGGCTGAATGAGGTACCGACGTCTGAATGGGACAATACGTTGAATCTTCCTGATGATGTAGACGGTGGATTGTACATCCGCAGCATCCGTCAAATGTCTCCAGCTGCTAAAGCAGGTCTTGAGCCATTGGATGTCATCACCGCTCTTGATGGAGAACCTGTACGTGACATTATCGATTTACGTAAGTATCTGTACAATGAAAAGGATCCTGACGATGAGATGAAAATCACGTATTATAGAGATGGCGAGAAGGCGACAACCACTTTGAAGCTTGGATCCCAAGAGTAATTCACATAAAAAGAGTATCCATAATTGGGTACTCTTTTTCACGGTCAAAATTCGATATTATTCTACGAAATTCGCTCTGATGTTATCCACAGGGTGTGAATAGTATTCTGGATAAGTGTCATATATGGTAGTAGAAAATATGTTCGCCACCATATAGAAACCTCCGTTGTGAATATGTGGATAATTTCAGTGGATAACCTGTTTATATTCAGGGGAAAGCTGTGAATATCAGAAAATTTACAAGGTTTGTGCATAAGTCTGTGGACAATTGTGGGTAACTATTTTCGTTAGTCTGTATTTTCCACATGTGTATAAAGGTAAACGGAGATTTCCCATTAAATCTTATGCTTTTCCTTTATTTAATCCCATCAAAAATTGTCTAATGGTAACGATAATCGAGAATTGTTTTAAGCACTTTGTTTTTTCACTTTCTTAATCTTAAATTTTTTACGGTAATGCCAATTGAATAGGTAAATGAGTGGCGTTAAAAGGGCAGTGGGCAGGAACCACAACCAGATGTTTATGTTTGATATATTCAACAAACGAGGAGCACCGAATACGGTGAAGGCCGTAAGAGTGGCTATTGAACAGCCGATTAAATTTCCGTAATGCTCAAAATACCAGTGCATTTTATGTTGGGGAGGGGTTAGCCAGTAATACAATTGGCCTCCGCCAAGAATGATCCCTAAAATAGGGAAGTATTGAAGCAAGGGAAATTCGTACATCCACCCGAACACCATGGTAATCACTGACATGAAGATCAGCAGACTTGAAATTCCTAGATCGTACAGATTGCGGTGTTTTTCTGTCCGACGTTTAAAGCGCAGGACGCGTATGCCCATCCATGCTGTCGCCGCACTTAATGTGGCAATGAAAAGCAGGAAAAATGAAAAAGCTCGAGCCTCTGGTGCGGTATAATCGAAAAAGATACGATAAATTCCCATATATAAAGCTGTTGCTGCTACCATGTACATCGCCGTGACATAAAACCAGCCGACTTTCCTGTGAATATTTCCTCCTTTTTTTGTTACAAGAGGGATCCAAAAGATCGTGAGCGCGCTGAATCCAGCGATGATATGAATAGTAAGTATGATTGAGAATAATAACATAGCCATTGCTCCTTCCTTAACCTCCTTCTACATATACGCTTTCCGGAAACTTATCTCCTCCTCTTATACTAGATATTTACAAAAAAAGACCGGCTGACGCCGGTCTTTTTAATCAAGTTGATCCTGTTTCCATGTTTTCTTGATGATTTTCGTTAAAGCGAGGATTGCAATTAAGTTCGGCAGTACCATAAGCGCATTGAATGTGTCAGCCATCTGCCAGACAAAATCCACTTGGACAAGCGAACCGGCCACGATGAACATCAACACAATAGCGCGGTAGAAAGGGACTCCTTTTTCACCGAACAAAAATTTCACGTTCACTTCTCCAAAATAAGCCCAGCCGAGAATTGTCGTGAACGCAAAGAATAAGAGACAGATGGCGATGAATGGAATGCCGAATTCCCCAAGTCCCCGTGCAAATCCTTCCTGAGTAATCGCACTTCCCTGCAAATCTGTTTGATGGGCATCTGTAGTCAAAATAACCATCGCTGTCAGGGTACAAATGATGACGGTATCGATGAAAACGCCAACCATGGCGACGAGTCCTTGATGGGAAGGGCGCTTCACGTTTGCAATCGCGTGCGCATGAGGGGTCGATCCCATGCCGGCTTCATTTGAAAAGAGCCCGCGTGCAATGCCGTAGCGAATCGCTTCTTTAATGGTCGCACCGAGAACACCTCCACCGGCTGCCTCAGGGCTGATCGCGGCTTGGACAATGAGCTGCAGTGTCGGAAGCACCTGGTCCCAGAAGTTCACCATAATCATGAGACTTCCAATGATATAGAGCAAGGCCATGATCGGTACGACATTTCCAGCGAAGGAAGAGATGCGGGTAATGCCTCCGAATAAAATGAGTCCGATGAAAAAGGCGACGGAAATTCCAAGACCAAGATTCAGCGTTGTGGAACTTGAACCCATCGCTTCGTTCATTGCAGTAGTGATTGCGTTGGACTGCACCATATTACCGACAAACCCAAGGGCGATGATGATAGCAACGGCAAAGAAACCCGCAAGCCACTTGCTGCCAAGCCCGTCCCGGATGTAATACGCGGGTCCACCGTGGACTTGATCTCCTTTTTTTACTTTATAAAGCTGAGCCAGGACGGCTTCTGCAAAAATCGTGGCCATCCCGAAGAAGGAGCTGATCCACATCCAGAAAATCGCCCCGGGCCCGCCGGCTGCGATGGCGGTCGCGACACCAGCCAGATTCCCTGTTCCGACCTGTGCAGAAATCGAAGTCGCTAGCGCCTTGAAGGAGTGGATGCCTTCAGTTTTTTCTTTTTTGAAAAGGGGAGCGAAGGTCTGCTTGAATCCTTGACCAAGAAATCGTACCTGGATGAAGCGCAGCTGGAATGTGAGCCAGACACCCGTTCCGAGCAGGAAGATCAGCATGACTGGTCCCCATAAAAAGCTATTAATATCTATGAATACGTTGGTTAGTTGTTCCATGAGCTAGATCCTTTCTTTCTTTAACATATGACTATGAAAAAGAGTATCTCACTTGCAAGCGTTTTAGGACAAGAGAAAATGTTAGTTAGGAATTCGACAAAGATATTTAAGTATCAACCGCTACCGCTAATGCTTTCCAAACACTGAGGAAGTTACGTACAATAGATAAAAGGAGGGGTAGTTATGATTGATTTGCGAAGTGATACCGTAACCAAGCCGACGATGGCCATGCGTCAGGCCGCTTTTGAAGCAGAGGTTGGGGATGATGTGTACGAAGAAGATCCAACGGTGAAAATACTTGAAGACAAGGCAGCGGAAATGCTCGGTAAAGAGGCAGCTTTGTTTGTGACCAGTGGAACTCAGGGCAATCAGATTGCTGTATTGACTCACTGCAGACCTGGGGATGAAGTGCTCTTGGAAGCAAACGCCCATCTTTTTCTATATGAAGGGGCTTCGATGTCGGCATTGGCCGGCGTTCAGCCGCGGACGATTCAAGGAACGTGCGGGGTTATGGACCCTGAAGATGTGAAAGCGGCAATTAGGCCGGACGACATTCATTTCCCGGAAACAAGCTTGATCTGCCTCGAGAATACGCACAACAAAGCAGGTGGGGTTGTCGTTCCACTCGAGAATATGCGTGCGATTTATGAAGTGGCTAGAGTAAAAGGAATTCCCGTCCATCTTGATGGGGCGCGATTGTTCAATGCTTCGGTCGCCTCAGGTATCTCTTTACGCCGGTATGCGGACCAAACTGATACGGTACAGGTGTGTTTGTCGAAAGGGTTAGGTGCACCGGTCGGATCAGTCATTGCCGGTTCCTATGATTTTATTCAAAAGGCGCGAAAATGGAGGAAGCGTCTCGGCGGCGGATTGCGCCAAGTCGGAATGGTTGCTGCACCTGCGTATGTGGCTCTGACCGAGATGGTCGACCGTTTAGCAGAGGATCATGCTCATGCGAGGCAGCTGGCGAACGGACTTCAGCATGTGAAAGGCCTGGCGATTGAAAAAGTGGAAACGAATATCGTGCTCGTTCATGTCGGTGGACTGGGGGAGACCGCCCAATCCTTTTTACATAAGCTGAAGGATGACGGTATTTCAGCCGTTCCTTTCGGGCCAGCTACAATTAGGTTCGTCACGAATTATGATGTAAGCGCTAAAGACATCGACCGGGTGATTGATGTGGTCATTTCCCGATATCAGTACTAGGAGTATCTTTTCATGAATAGGGTATAGTTAGGCAACAACCCTAGGAGGTGGCTTTCATAGCGGACATCCGAGCAAATCAGGTCAGGCGAGGGTCGTCGGTCAATGATGAAAAATTTGCTGAGATGTTGTACAAGGATTCATTTGTAGATGGCATTCCGCTGGATGAGCTAGGCAAGGATTTGAGAAGAATGAAACGATATAGAAAAGAATTGGATAAGCGAAAATAGTAAAACCCCCATGGAAGCATCCATGGGGGTCATTTATTAGACAAGTGCAGGCAGTCGTCCAGGCTTCTGGGACTGTGCTTCAAGACCTGCTTTGTTCAGGAAGTTCCACGGCTGATTAAAGTGTGGCTGGAAGAAGAAATCAGTGTACGCCAGTTCATCGATCGTCATCCCTGTTTGGATGCACACGCTCATCGTGTTGATGGATTGTGTTACGTCTGCTTTGGAAATGACTTGGGCACCGAGAATACGACGGGTATCCGGGTTGATCGTCACTTTCAGCATCACTTTTTCTGCTGACGGCATAAATGCTGGACGGTGAGTATCCTCAATTGTGATGCTTTTCACATGAATGTCTAAAAGTTGAGCAGATGTTTCCGTAAGTCCAGTTGAAGCCATGTTGAGATCGAAAATGTGTAGGCCGGATGTGCCTTGTGTTCCGACGTGCTTCATCATCGGCTCAAATAAATTGCGGGCGACTAAGGTTCCCATACGGACAGCATTTGTGGCAAGTGGAATATACATATGTCCGCCTGTAGGATTGTAAGGAACGGCACAACAGTCGCCGGCAGCGAAAATATCAGGGTCATTTGTTTGCATATATTCATTGACTCTAATCGCTCCGTTATCGAGCATGTCCACTTTTCCTTTTAAAAGATCCGTGTTTGGACGGAAGCCTACGCAAAGGATAACAAGGTCTGTCTCGTACGTTCCGTTGTTTGTTGTGACGCTGGATACAGACCCGTTCGTTCCGTCAAAACGCTGCACCGTTTCGTTCATAGCGAGCTCAATGCCACGTGCGTTGAAATCATCTTCGACCATCGTGGTGAACTCTTCATCTAAATATTTGTTTAAAATTCGATCGGCACCATCAATGAGGGTCACATCTTTTCCTGCTTTTTCAAAAGCTTCAACAAGTTCTACACCGATATAACCGGCTCCGACGACGGTAACCTTCTGGGCGTCTTTCGCACGCTCGATGATGGTGTTTGCCTGGTGATAGTTTTTCGCAAGCAAGATGTTATCTAGATTGATGCCTTCGATGGGAGGTGTGACAGGCCAGGACCCTGTAGTCATGACGAGCTTATCGTACGTGTCGTAAACTTTTTCACCTGTAACAAGGTTTGTAGCTTCCATTGTTCTTCTGACGGTATCGATATGTTCCACGTCATGCTGAATCCTCATCGTTACACCAAGCTTTTGCAGCTCTTCTGGTGAAGAGTAAAACAACCCTTGTGGATCATCGACGACACCACCGACGTATAAAGCTAAACCGCAAGATAAAAAGGATACATTGTCATTTCGTTCATAAACCGTAATGTCTGCTTCAGGATATAGTTTCGCCATATTTGTAACCGCAGCCGTACCTGCGTGAGTGCTTCCAATAACAACAATTTTCATGGTAAATCCTCCTTGAAAATGCATGTGAATTATTTCACATGTTGGATATGTTCTTAATTATAAAACGGTTGAATATGAAAAACAACCCTTTTGATCAATATTTCACATAACAATTTCACTTTTCCTTCGCCTTTTTTGCTATACATTTTTTGGGAGACCAGGTCATACATATTCTGGTAATTTCTGTAGGCTGTGTTAAGAGTCTGTGAGGTTTGTATTAATTTTGTGGTGAGCTGAAGGAAATGGTGATCCGACATGGAAGAGATAGGCGACGGTCTAATTTCTATATAGGGAGTGATTGAATTGAAGAGGAAGTTCGTTTTCTTTTTTAGTCTTGTCTTTATTTTATCTGTCCATGGTGTTCAGGCTGCTGGAACGATAACCGTAGGCGATTCTTTGTCCACCCCGAATGGAACCGATGTAGTGGTGGAAGGGTATATTGTAGGGGTACCTGTGGGCATTGACACGGTTGAACAGAGCAGTTTCACAAGTAATTATGCTTTGGCGGTAGCGGATGATGCTTCGGAAACTCAGGTGGACGACATGATTTTTGTAAAGTTGAATTCAGAATATCGCAGTGAATATGGACTGCAGAACAACCCTGGGTTGATGGGAACAAAAATCAGATTAGATGGGACCAGGGATGATTATTTTACTCACCAGGGGATTGAATATGTAAGTTCGATCTCTAAAGTTTCAAGTGATGGTGACGGAGGGGACGGTGGTGGTACATACACAGGGAGCTACTACCAAGGGGTCGAAGGTTTGACAGGCTATGCACTCAAGCAATCGCTGCATAAGATCATTGACGACCATACCGAGCTTTCATATTCCAACGTCTGGGATGCACTGCGTCATACAGATGAGGATCCATCAAACCCGAATAATGTACGGCTTTTATACTCTGGAAAGTCCTATAGCAAGTATGACAACGGAGGATATGTTGATGACTGGAACCGTGAGCATGTGTGGGCGAAGTCCCATGGGGATTTCGGGACATCGACGGGAGCGGGTACGGATATCCACCACCTCCGACCGACCGATGTTACCGTCAATTCCGCTCGTGGAAATCTGGATTTTGATGAAGGAGGATCCGCTTTTTATGAAGCGCCGGGCACGTACTATGACGGAGATTCATGGGAGCCCCGTGACGCAGTAAAAGGGGACGTCGCACGAATGATTTTCTATATGGCCGTCCGTTATGAAGGGGGCCAGGGGGAATTGGATTTGGAGATTGCTGATTATGTAGGAACGAGCGGGCCGTACTTAGGAAAACTTTCTATGTTGAAGGAATGGCATGCAGAGGATCCTGTCGATGACTTTGAACGCAACCGAAATGAAGTAATCTTTCATGATTATCAAGGAAACCGTAATCCTTTCATCGATCACCCAGCATACGTTGAACAGATATGGTAAAAGAAGCAAGAAGCGAACCGGACCGTCTTATGGTCCGGTTTTTTACAAGGTTTAAATTACCATTATCTGTATGAACTGGTACAACAATATTTGGGATCTTTATGAACCGGTGCAGGAGTTTGGTTTTTGGGTGTAGTAGTTTAATAGGATATGAGATTTTTAGGAGGGATTGGATGGCAAGGGATGTTCGGTTCAAGGTGGACGGTCAGCGGTTCAATTATCGGGCGGCTGGCATTTTGATTGAGAAAGGTCATGTGCTTTTACATAAACAGGTGAATGATTCATACTGGGCGCTTCCAGGCGGAGGTATAGAACTGGGGGAAGCATCTGAAGATACGATTGTGCGGGAGATGAAAGAGGAGCTTGGCTATGTTGTGGAAGTGGATCGGACGGTATGGATGGCGGAGACGTTTTTCGAACACCTCGGGGATGATATGCATGAGGTGGCTTTCTATTACTTATTAACCACCGAACTACCGAACTTCAGAGAAGGGCCTTTCCATGGACTTGAAGGGGAGCAGCTGATCTATCAATGGATCCCTTTAGAAGATATGGAGAAAATTGAAGTACGACCGCCTTTTCTCCGAAAAGCATTAACCAATGTTCCATGTGAAACATCGCATCTCGTTGTGAAAAGATAAGAGAGTTCTAGTCATTCACACAGGCTCGTACAATGGTACGAGTCCTATTTTTCGGAGGTGGGGAAGTGAAGAAAAAGTTCATCACTTGGACACTCGCGTTGTATGTCATCTATGGTCTTTTATTAGGCCTTTATTTCTTCCAGTGGACAGATGTCGGTGTGCCGCCAGCCTATGAAGGAACGGCTGCAGATCCCGCGACTTTCATGACGGAAAAAGAGCTTGAGTTGAGTCAGGAGTATTCGCGGTATCAGAATTTCTTATCCTTTCTCGGAGAGCCGCTCGAGTGGATGATCTATCTTGGTGTGATGATTTTTGGTGCCACCGTCGTTTTTAAGAATTTCGGAAAGCAGATCTCCCGTTTTCGCATCATCCAAATACCGATCTTCGTTTTACTGCTGCAAACGTTGACGACGATTCTTTTATTTCCGCTGGATTATGCGAGACGATGGCTGTCTGTAGAATATGGCATTTCGACTCAAAGCTTTTCAAGCTGGATGCGCGATGAGCTGATCGGGTTTTGGATCGGATTCATTATCATGGCCCTGCTTATCACGGTCCTTTATCTTCTTATGAAAAAGTTTGAAAAGCGTTGGTGGTTAATCGCCTGGGTGCTCATGATCCCGTTTTTATTTTTTATGATGTACTTACAGCCGGTTGTTATTGATCCGCTTTACAACGATTTCACCGAGCTTCAAGACAAACAGCTGGAAGAGAAAATCCTTGTACTTGCGGATGAAGCAGACGTTCCGGCTGATCGGGTGTATGAAGTGAATATGTCTGAAAAGACCAATAGCATGAATGCTTATGTGAATGGCATCGGATCGAATTTGCGCATCGTTCTATGGGATACAACGCTGAACCGCCTTGAAGAAAATGAAGTGCTGTTTATTATGGCGCACGAAATCGGCCATTACGTCATGAACCACTTGTATTGGAATTTAGCGGGTGTCATTATCGCTACGTTTTTCGGACTCTTCTTCACCTATCATTTGTTACGGTACGCGACGCGCAGGTGGGGAGAGCGTCTTGGATTCACAAAGGTTTCGGACATTGCAAGTTTGCCAATGTTCTTCCTTATCTTGACGATGCTTTCATTCCTATCCAGTCCTGTGGAGCTTGCCATATCAAGGAACGCTGAAACAGATGCCGACAAGTACGCAATTGAAATGACCCGGGACCCGGGTGCGGCAATCGGCTCGTTCCAGGAGCTCACCGTGAACGGGTTGAGTGATGTTCATCCACCTGCGCTCGTTAAATATTTACGGTACGGACACCCGACCATGATGGAGCGCATCCATATGCTTGAATCCTATCAGGGGATTGATGTGAAAGAAGAATAACAGACTTACAATATCTGCCACACCAGGTCATCCAGAATTTGGATGACCTGGTGTGGCAGTTTTTAGGTTGTATCTAGTATGTGCGGGGGTATTCTGGTAGAATTTTAGTAAATGAGTTTGTAAACGTTATCATATTAAATAGGAAGAAAGAGGAGGGTATGGGATGCTTTCTATGCTTGAGGATTACCGGAATCAAGTGCTTGAAACGTTGTTTGGGAATGTGGAACATTGTATTGTCGTCGTCAATCGAGAGGGCTGCATTTCTTACATGAATGAAAGCTACTGTCGGTTCATTGATGTGGATCAAACGACGGTAAAGGGAAAGCATGTGACGGACGTCATTGAAAATACGCGCATGCACATTGTGGCAGCTACAGGGCAAGAAGAAATGGCCGACCTTCAGCAGATCCGTGGCGATTACATGATTGCCCATCGCATTCCTCTCTGGGAAAACGGTGAGGTGATTGGTGCTCTCGGCATGGTCCTATTCCGTGACACGGATGAGTGGAAAATCATGAATACGCACATTAAGGATCTCCTCCTTGAGCTTGAAACGTACCGTAATCAAATGCAGCAGCAAAACGGTGCCAAGTACTCCCTGCATGACATCATTACGAGCTCCCCGGACGTACTGCGGTTAAAGGAAAAAATACGCAAAACGGCTCACAGCGATGTTTCTGTTCTTTTACGAGGGGAAAGCGGGACAGGGAAGGAACTGTTCGCTCACAGTATTCATCACCTCAGCGAGCGGAGCACAAAGCCTTTTGTGAAGGTGAACTGTGCGGCTATTCCTGAGGATCTCATCGAAGCGGAGCTGTTTGGCTATCAGGATGGGGCGTTTACCGGGGCGAAAAAAGGTGGAAAGCCCGGGAAATTCCAGCTCGCTCATGGTGGGACGCTTTTTCTTGATGAAATTGGGGATATGCCACTAAGAGCGCAGGTGAAAATCTTGCGCGCTCTCCAGGAAGGGGAAATTGAAGCGGTAGGAGCCGTTCATCCGCAGGAAGTGGATGTCCGTATCATTGCTGCGACCAACCAGTCGCTCGAGGAAATGATTCAGGAACAGCGCTTTCGTGAGGACCTCTTTTACCGGATCAATGTCGTCCAGATTGATATTCCTCCTCTTCGCACGAGGCGTGGCGACATTAAAATCCTCTCTAAATATTTATTGCAGAAAATATCCGATCGTACGGGCAAACGTGTGGAAGAGTTTTCGAAAGCCGTTGAAGACGTCTTTTACAAATACCATTGGCCGGGCAATGTCCGTGAGCTTGAAAACGTCATCGAATCAGCGGTGCACATGACCGATGGGGAGACTGTTCAATATGAGGACCTTCCTTCTCATCTTCAAAAAGAATCTGCTCCCGCTCAGGAAGCGGAAACGTTGAAACAAATCGTCGAGCAGACTGAAAAGCATGCAATCCAAAAGGTGTTAAAAGAAGCCGATGGTGATAAGGGCTTGGCTGCGAAGCGTCTGGGTATCGGAAAGTCATCGCTTTACGACAAAGTAAAAAAATACAATCTCTAACCATTCCAGAATTCGGGAATCTATTCCGAAATTCCGGAATGGTTCTTTTTATGCGTTTATGTAAGGGCTTTCATTATTTAGTGACCTTGAATTCCGGAAATCCGGAAAAGATCGTTCACAAAAGATTCAAAATCCTTGGTGCATCAATACCGTGAAGTTGGCATGAAACTTGCATGTAAAAGGGTGAAGGGAGTGTGAAGACTCATGAAACAAATTTATTCATCATTTCATGAAGCTGTGAAAGACATAAAGGATCATTCAACAATTATGGTAGGAGGATTCGGTCTCGTCGGAATACCGGAGAACTTGATTCTTGCCCTCGTCGAATCCAACGTGAAGCATTTAACGGTCATCTCCAACAACTGTGGTGTCGATGATTGGGGACTCGGACTACTTTTGAAAAATAAACAGATTGATAAAATGATAGGATCGTACGTCGGGGAAAACAAGGAATTTGAGCGTCAGGTTCTCGCAGGAGAGCTTGAAGTCGAACTTACGCCTCAAGGAACGTTAGCTGAGAAAATCCGTGCAGGTGGAGCTGGTATCCCAGCCTTTTACACACCAGCAGGAGTCGGTACTCCGATTGCGGAAGGCAAAGAGGTACGCACATTCAATGGTAAGGAATACCTTTTACAAGAAGGATTGACGGCAGATTTCAGTCTTGTCCGTGCATTCAGAGGAGACCGTCACGGAAATCTCGTGTACAACAAAACGGCTCGCAACTTCAACCCGATGATGGCGGCAGCTGGTGCTGTGACGATTGCAGAAGTCGAAGAACTCGTCGAGCCGGGTGAACTGGAAGCTGATGCGATTCATACGCCGGGTATTTATGTGCAAGGGCTGATCGAAGGCCAGCAGGAGAAGCGCATTGAACGTTATACAGTAAAGGCAGAAGCATAAATAGGAGGTAGATGAACAATGGCAGTACAAAAAGACAAAGCGGCAATCCGCGAAATGATTGCCAGACGAGCAGAGCAGGAAATTGAAAGCGGTTACTACGTAAACCTGGGGATCGGCATGCCGACAATGGTCGCGAACTACATCCAGCCGGATAAAGAAGTCGTGCTTCAGTCAGAAAACGGGCTCCTGGGCATCGGCCGCTCGCCTTATGAGCATGAAGTTGACCCGGATTTAATTAATGCCGGAAAAGAAACGGTAACGGCGTCTGTGGGTGCCGCATACTGCGATAGTGCGGAATCGTTTGCCATGATCCGTGGTGAGCACCTCGATTTAGCCATTTTAGGTGGTATGGAAGTTGCAGAAAATGGTGACCTCGCCAACTGGATGATTCCAGGAAAAATGATTAAAGGCATGGGTGGTGCGATGGATATCGTACACGGATCGAAAAAGGTCGTCATCATCATGGACCATGTCAATAAACATGGCGATCCGAAGATTTTAAAAGAATGTAAACTGCCACTGACAGGAAAAGGCGTCGTCGATCGTATCATCACGGACCGTGCGGTTATGGACGTGACGGACAAAGGATTGATGCTCGTGGAAATTGCTGAAGGATGGACCGTGGACGAAATCAAAGATCAGACAGAAGCGAATCTCATCATCAGTGATGAACTTTTAAAAATGCCATCCAGCAAATAAGGAGGAACACCCATGGTTGAGAATAAAGTGGTATTCATTACAGGTGCAGCGAGCGGAATTGGCTATGAAATCGGAACTGAATTCGCCCGCAACGGCGCGAAAGTAGCACTCAGCGATATTAACGAAGAAAAAGTAAAAGAAGCAGCAGATCGTCTCAATCAAGAGGGTCTGCAGGCAATCGGACTGGTCTGTGACGTGACGAAGGAAGAACAGATCCAAAGTGCGATTGACGAAACGGTAGAAAAATTCGGCCGTCTTGATGTGCTCGTCAACAATGCCGGGTTGCAGCACGTCGCATCGATTGAAGACTTCCCAACAGAAAAATTCGAATTGATTACTAAAATTATGTTAGTTGCCCCGTTCATGGCGACCAAACACGCTTTCCCGGTTATGAAAAAGCAAGGATTCGGCCGCATCATCAACATGGCGTCCATTAATGGGCTGATCGGATTTGCTGGAAAAGCCGCATACAATAGTGCAAAACATGGCGTCATCGGTCTTACAAAGGTGACGGCTCTTGAGGGAGCGGAAGACGGAATCACGGTGAATGCCGTCTGCCCAGGTTATGTAGACACACCACTGGTTCGAAATCAGCTGCAGGATCTCGCTGAAAACCGGGGCGTATCTCTAGAAAAAGCGCTGGAAGAAGTTATTTATCCGCTTGTTCCTCAAAAACGTCTATTGTCTGTTCAGGAAATTGCAGATTACACATTGTTTCTTGCAAGCGACAAGGCCAAAGGGGTCACAGGGCAGGCAGTCGTCATCGATGGCGGTTATACGGCTCAATAAACGAAAGGGGATTTTCACATGAAACCAGTCTATATCTTAGAAGGGGCACGCACTCCGTTCGGCACGTTCGGTGGTTCCCTGAAAGACGTCGATCCGACCGATTTAGGTGTCACGGCAAGTAAAGAAGCCTTGAAAAGAAGCGGCATTTCTGCTGAACATATTGATCTAACCATCATGGGAAATGTCATCCACTCTTCTCAAAACGCGCCTTACTTAGCGCGCCACATTTCCTTGAAAACAGGCGTACCACATACAAGCCCGGCTCTTGCAGTCAACCGGTTGTGTGGATCCGGCATGCAATCCGTCATCTCGGCTGCACAGTCGATTCAGCTTGGCGAGGGGGAAACGGCTTTAGCTGGTGGTGTGGAAAGCATGAGTCTTGCCCCACATGCCATGCGAGGCAGTCGTTTTGGAACGAAGCTCGGTACACCAAAAGTTGATGACATGCTATGGGCTGCATTGACGGATGAATACATCGGAGCCGGTATGGGTGTGACCGGTGAAAACCTTGCCGAGAAATATGAAATTTCACGAGAACAGCAGGATGAGTATGCCACACGCAGTCACAAGCTTGCTGCAGAAGCCCGTTCAACAGGGAAATTTGCAGATGAAATCGTTCCTGTGGAGATTAAGACACGTAAAGGTACTAAAGTAGTCGACCAAGATGAGCATATCCGTGAAGATACGAACCCTGAATCTTTATCCAAGCTGAAGCCTGCCTTTAAAAAGGACGGCACGGTGACAGGTGGAAACGCAAGTGGCATCAATGATGGCGCAGGTGCGGTTGTTTTAGCAAGCGGAAATTACGTGAGCGATCATAATGTTCAGCCGATAGCCAAGATCCTTTCCTGGTCCGTTGCAGGCGTTGAACCTGAATATATGGGCATCGGTCCTGCACCAGCGATTCGTCAAGCTTTGGAAAAGGCGCAGCTCTCGCTTGATGAGATGGACCTTGTTGAAGTGAACGAAGCGTTCGCATCTCAATATCTTGCTGTTGAGAAGGAACTCGGCCTCGACCGTGACAAAGTGAACGTCAACGGAGGAGCCATCGCCCTTGGTCATCCAATCGGCGTAAGCGGCACACGTGTCCTGTACACGATGATCAAGGAACTTAAACGAAGAGGTGGACGTTACGGCGTCGCATCGTTATGCATCGGCGGCGGTCAAGGCATCGCCATGGTCGTCGAGACTCAATAAACCTAAGGAGGAAAAACCATGCTCGGAATTTTTCTCGGACTTGCCGTATTGATGGCCCTCGCCTATTTGGGCTGGTCAATCATCTGGGTGGCGCCCATCGCAGCTGGTGTCGTCGCCCTCACCGGCGGTCTCGATCTACTCGAAGCTTATAAAGATACATATATGGGCGGATTTGTCGCCTTCGCGAAAGACTGGTTCCCGGTCTTCATGCTCGGTGCCATTTTTGGAAAACTGATGGAAGACACAGGGATGGCTCGTTCTGTTGCGGTCGCTCTTACAAAATTGATTGGTACCCAGCGTGCGATTTTAGGGGTACTCGTATCTGCTGCTGTTCTAACGTATGGCGGGGTCAGCCTGTTCGTTGTTGTTTTCGCTGTTTATCCATTGGCCCTATCGCTGTTCCGTGAAGCGAATATCAGTCGTAAACTAATTCCCGCTACGGTCGCTTTAGGTGCGTTCACATTCACGATGACAGCCTTGCCGGGTTCCCCTCAAATCCAAAACCTGATCCCGATGGAATATTTCCAGACGGATGCCATGGCCGCACCTGTCATGGGGATCATTGCTGCCATCATCATGGGTGGTGGAGGTTATTTTTACCTGAGATGGCGTGAGAAGAAACTCGTCGCTCAAGGAGAAGTATTCACCGAACCGAAAGAAAAGAAAGAAGAGGAAGGACCCGATCAAACGCCGAATTTCTTCCTGTCCCTTTTGCCCTTATTAACGGTTCTTCTTACATTGAATCTATTAGAATGGGACGTTGTCACGGCTTTGATTTCAGGAATCGTGCTCATCATGCTTTTGAATGTGACGATGTACAAGAAGTTCATCCCTTCCATGAACAGTGGAGCAGGCGGATCGGTTATTGCCATCATTAACACGAGTGCCGCGGTCGGTTTCGGTACAGTCGTACGCGAAGTCCCCGGCTTCGCCAACCTGACACAACTGCTGATGGGCATCAAAGGAAATCCACTGATCTCTGAAGCAATTGCGGTTAACGTGCTCGCTGGTGCAACCGGTTCCGCATCAGGCGGTATGGGGATCGCCTTGGAAGCGTTAGGATCCAAATACTATGAAATCGCGATGAATACAGGGATCAGCCCGGAAGCCTTCCACCGTGTTGCTTCCTTATCCTCCGGCGGTCTCGATGCACTTCCTCACAACGGAGCGGTTTTGACACTGTTTGCGATTACGGGAATGACGCATAAAGACAGCTATAAGGATATCTTTGTTGTGGCTGTATTGATTCCGGTAATTTCTGTGGCTTTTGTCATCTTGTTGAACACGATTGGCATTCTATAATAAAACAAACAGCAGGACATCCTATGATGGGTGTCCTGTTTTGTTTTATTTTATGTTAGAAATATAGAGGGATTTCCTCTATAAAGAAGTAATAGTAATAGAATTGCTTATTTAAGGAGGATTTCATGTCAACTTTTCAAGAAGGAGTTATGGATCACTTTATTATGCTATCCGAGAAGATTGGATGTCGCCCTGTAGGATCAAAAGCGAACGATGCAGCAGCTGATTATATCGAGAAAATTTTCCGAAATGCAGGGTTGGTAGTAGAAAAACAGGAGTTTGAGGTGCCCGCTTGGCATCTGAATGAAACAAATCTTGAGTTTAATGGTGAAACTCTTGAGGCCAAGGGGAATAATTTTTCAGAAGCCTGTGAGGTTAGTGGAGAGATTGTGCCTTTTTGTACACTTGAAGAGCTTGAGTCTTCATCCTATTTGGGGGGGAACATTGCTTTTTTATATGGAGAGTTATCGAAAGAAAATTATGTTCCCAAAGGCTTTACTATATATAACCCTGATCATCATCAGAAGACTCTGAAACTCCTTGAAGAGAAAAACCCTTCAGCAATTATTTTCGTACGCATGGAAAAGGGTGAAAACCTGCCCATTATTAATGACTGGGACTTTTCTATCCCGTCTTTAACGATATCACCAGAGGTCGGATTGAAAATAATGAATGACTATCAACGCTCATCAGCTACTTGTAAGATCCATAGTAAAAGAAATAAGGGATGGACGAAAAATATTATTGGGAGAAAGCAGGGACAAGGGAAAGAGAAGATCATTCTTGCCGCTCACTATGATACCGTATTTGAAACGAATGGGGCCTACGACAATGCTTCAGGGATTGCTATTTTACTTTCCCTGGTGGAAGAAATTTCAAGGAGAAAAGATTGGAAAGTGGGTTTTGAATTTATTGCTTTCAGCTCTGAAGAATACCTTGGTCTTGGGGACGAATATTATTTAAGGGAACATAAAGGAAGTTTGGAAGATGCTATTCTTGCTTTGAACTTCGATGGGGTTGGACAAACTCTCGGAACAAACAATATTACGCTCATGGGCGGTTCGGATGAACTGGAGATTTATTTAAGGAATATAAAAAGGGAGTTCCCTGCGGTACAATGGACCCTTCCGTGGTATGAAAGCAATCATTATACATTTTTCTCGAATGGTGTGCCAAGTATTCCATTTAGCAGCAGTGGTGTTCGTGACTTAATACATACCAAAGACGATACCATTCAATGGATGAACGAAAGTAAATTAAATGAGGTTCGTGTATTTGCTTTAGAAATAATAGAAGGTCTTCAAGGGAAATCAAACGTTTGGACAAGGAAAAAACAAGCTTCTATATAATTTGAACTATAGACAAACAAGAAAGACCAAATTCTAAAGAATTTGGTCTTTCACTCTTGTTGAACCTTCATCTGTATTCAAACCTAAACGAATCGATTCCTTTTAGAGGACTTGGGTTAGGCTTTTCTATTTCTTTCTGTTGAACGTCTTATCTTTGATCGATTTAAACGCTTTTGAAGAATTGTCCACCGTTTTGCCAATGACATCTGAGCCTTTCTCAGAGGCTTTCTTAACGATATTACCGGAAGAATCCACTGTCTTTCCGATCAAACCGCCTTCACCCGTAATTGATTTAATGATTTTTCCGGAAGCGTCGACCGTATTATGAATGAAGTCATTGGCTTCTTTGGATACCCCTTTTACAAATCCATCATCTTTCTTCTGTTCCTGCTCATTTTCCCTAGAGTCGTTGTTCTTTTTGAAGTCACTCATGCTTTCATCTCCTCTTTAGGAATTAATGGCTTACCTTTCATGTCTATGTGGTTAAGGGAGGCTTATGAGTAAATTCCATATTATGTATGACCTAGTACACCTAATTATGGAAATCCACTTCGTGGTACACTAGATACAAATGAAGCGATACGGGGGAATACAGCATGAAAATTACGATTGTCAGTGTTGGGAAGTTGAAAGAGAAATATTTAAAGCAGGGGATTGCGGAATATGTGAAACGACTCGGCCCCTACGCAAAAGTAGATGTCGTTGAGGTCCCGGACGAAAAAGCGCCGGAAAATCTGAGTGATGCGCAAATGGTTGAAGTGAAGCAAAAAGAAGGGGAGCGCATTCTTTCGAAGATTTCACAGGATACATACGTCATCACACTGGAAATCGAAGGCAAGCAGCTGACCTCTGAAAAGCTTGCGAAAAAAATGGACGAACTTGCTACTTACGGGAAGAGTAAAGTGGCGTTTGTGATCGGTGGTTCGCTTGGCTTAAGTGATGAGGTGCTGAAGCGGAGTGATTTTGGGTTGTCGTTTTCAAATATGACGTTCCCCCATCAGTTGATGCGGTTGATGCTTGTAGAGCAGGTATATCGCGCTTTTAAGATTATACGAAACGAACCGTATCACAAGTAAATGATTTTTCTACATTCGCACAATAGAGCGAGGGAGCCATACTTTTAGATCAATCTTTACAGCCATGTAGGTTACCAGAGTATACAGTTGAAAGGTCAGGGCGGCTCGTCGGTTTGGTTACTCTAATGATATTGCAATTGCGGTTAACATGCCCCCTACTATACAAGAGAACAAAAACGGACGCCTGAAGCGCGTCCGTTTTTGTGTGTCTTATTTCGATTCTATCTTTTCTACAATCTGTTCACAGATCTCATGGGTGGTAAGCGAGTCTTGAATCGACGGATCAGGCGTCCGGGTGTTGGCGATACAGTCGATGAAATGGTCGGTAATCTGGTAAAAGCCACGTTTATATAATGTCGGGTCCCAACCGCCGAATTGAGAGATATTTATTTCTTTGTCGTGATAGTGGACCGTTTCCACCAGGTCCTTGATGACATATTTGTGCTCTCCAGCGGAATATTCAATAATTTCTTCTGTAACGCCGCCATTCCTGTTCATAACGCCCATCGCTGTGCACCCTTCCCCGATCAACTGAATGATCAGGTGGTCCATCATATCGCCGTTTTTGAGTGCCTGAACGTTTACATCCTTCACTTCGGTATCCATCAAAAAGCGGAGCGTATCTACCACATGGATGAAATCTTCTACGACAAAACGCTGGACATAATCAGGCAGCCGGAACCGGTTTTTATGCATGAGGACCAGACTCGGTTTCCCTTTTTCTTTCAAAGCTTTCACTGGAGGAATGAAACGCCGGTTGAAACCTACCATCGCTATGGCCTTGTTTTCTTCTGCGAGCTGGACGACTCTTTGGGTTTCATGAAAATGCATTGAAATCGGCTTGTCTATGTAGGTGTTGATGCCATGCGACAGCAGCTTTTCTGCTATTTCGAAATGTGCCTCAGTCGCCGCACTGACAATAGCGCCATCGATATCCTTCTCTATCAGCTCCTCGACGGTCTGGACTTTTTCGGAAATCCGATATTTAGCGGACAGCTTGTCCAACGTTTCTTTATTTCGTGTGCAGAGCACAAGTTCCACGCCTTCTTTTTTCGAAAGAACAGGCAGGTAGGCTTTCTTCGCGATGTCTCCTAAACCAACAATCCCTATTTTCATAGTTATCACCCCTGATAGTAATTGTTTTCAGCGTAACATGGAATGGCAATTAGCTCTTGTCTTTTGCTTTTGTCGTGTTGACTGGCTGCGATTCTGCTTTACAATTTTTAGCTATGATAAACTAACATTATCCTTACAAAAGGAGAAGAATCCATGAATTTTTCATTTGTAACCGTAGAAAATACTTGAAGCAAGGTGGGGCCATGCGTGGACTCTCTTACGCTTCATGTCCGATGATATATAAATGTAGTCAAAGGGGGAAATGAAAGTGAGAAAACGCGACTTAGGTAATACAGGCATACAAGTGTCAGAGGTGGGATTCGGGGCATGGCAGTTAGGTAACGAAAAAGATTGGGGAGAGATGACCGACAAGAAAGCGCTTCAATTAGTAAGCGAAGTGTTGGATTACGGTTGTCATTTCTTTGATACCGCGCCTAACTATGGTGAAGGAAAGAGCGAAGAAATCCTTGGTAAAGCTCTTAAGGGAAAACGAGATCAGGTGGTCATTAGCAGTAAATGCGGCCATCACCCTTTTGGTGACCATGACTTTGAACCTGATAGATTGATGCAGTCCGTGGAAGAGAGTTTACGAAGGTTGAATACGGATTATTTGGATAGTCTCCTTCTTCACAATCCTCCTTTCACAAGCCTTCACGGGGACAGTCCTCAATTTCAAATGCTCGAAAAACTAAAACAACAGGGCAAGATCAGAGCGTATGGGGCTTCTGTCGATACTGGAAAAGAGATGGAGGAACTACTAAACAATACGAACAGCCAGGTCATTGAGGTCATGTTCAATATCTTTCACCAAGACCCCATTGATGCGATACAAGTAGCGTATAACCAAGGTGTTGGGGTGATTGCGAAGGTTCCATTAGATTCTGGATGGCTCACCGGGAAATATGATGCCAATAGTAGATTTACCGGAATTAGAAGCAGATGGAGTGCAGACCAAATTGAAAGACGTGGAAGGTTAGTGGAACAGGTTCGTCGTATTGTTGGAAATGATGCATCCATGGTGAAAATAGCACTGCAATTTATTCTTTCTTATCCAGGAGTATCTACCGTAATACCTGGGGCTAAGGATTCTCAACAGTTAAAACAAAATATTACAGCATCAGAAGCTATGTTATCGCAAAAGGTCAAAGAACAGTTGGAAAATTTATTTGTGAAAGATATAGAGAAATCACAGGTGGGGTGGTAGAAGGTTGGCGTTCTGCTGTGTTGCCATGCATTCGCTTGTCTTTGCAACACCACAGCTTTTCTTTTCTGCCATTTACTACATAGATTTAGCCCATCCAGCCTTTGCATGATACCCTTTACCCTCCGTTCGATTTTTACCGTCTATAAAAGTGAGAGAAAGGCTTTTACATGCAACCTCCATACTCACATATATTGAGTAATAAGAGGTGATACCTTATGAGAAAAGACATGGTGAGTATCTTCAAACGCTTCCTGCCTCCCACAGCCACCATGGTACATTTTGCAACACCTGAATCTAAGTCTGCCTTAATAATTACCGACCTTGAAGGGGATGGTGTTACAGAAATCGCAGGCATTTACTACTGGCGAGGAGAAAACTACCTGATGATCCTGAAGCAGGGGCCAGGAGGATGGTATATCGCTGATACTAAAAAAGGTAAAGGGTATGGGGTCAAGTACTTAGGGGTGGTTCCATTAAAAAACAGAAACGAATACAACATCCTTGTAGGTTGGCAAGTAGGATCGATCTGGTCGGACCTCAGCGTTTATGAATGGGGAAATGATGGAGTCACAGATTTAATTGAGGGCAATCAATACTTCAGTATGATCGATGTGGAAGACATGGAGGGCAAACAAGGAAGGGATGGACTCTACGAGGTCGCTTTGTGGAAACACGATACCGGCTTGGCCTATAATGTAGAGGTTTTTCGTTGGGGGCATGATGGGTTTGAGAGGGCGGAAGACGTTTACCCCGCTTATTTTAAAAAGGTGGAACGCTATTACAGCTCACTTTTAAGAGAATATAATTCTTCTACTTATTGGTACTATATAGCGGATGCACAAATAAAAACAGGTCGTAAACGGGAAGCTTACAAGTCTATTACCCATGCTTTAGATTTTGAATATCCTTACCCATCCAGAGATAAATTATTAAATTTAAGAAGAGATCTTTGTGATGTTGAACCGTTCTCCAATCAAAAGGGGATTGATTTTTCTTCGCTCACTTATGTTTGTTCACAAACAGAAAGAGACCTTAAATTAGAAGCAGCGGTTGAAAAGGAATATAATGTAAAACTATCTGAAGAAAACATCAGGTATTATTATAATAGAATCGACTTGAATAACGATGGGAACAAAGAGGTTTTTGTATTTTTAGTTGGTTCATTTGTCTGTGGAACGGGTGGATGCAGTGCTGTGATTTTCAAAGAAATGGAAGGTGAATATCAAGTATTGTCTCGCTTCTCCCTCGTAAGAAACCCTGTCATTGTGTCCAATACGACAACCAATGGGTACCGGGATTTGATCATGTATGTGGCTGGAGGAGGAATCGAAGACTTCTTCGCTCACATCAAGTTCGATGGTCAAACCTATCCTCTGAACCCCTCTGTCCAGCCGATAGTCGCTTCTGGAACGAAAGTGGAAGGGGAGGCCATTGTGGCAGACGATTTGGCGAAGAGCAAAGGGATCCAGATCAATGAAACATAAAAAAAGTGCCTGCTCGTCATTAAGCGAACAGGCACTTTTTTTATTGATAATTCACAACCGCTGGACTTGGGTCGAGCTTCACCACTTCTTCTGGTGTCAATACCGGCTTATCTTTATCATAGAAAATTTTAAAACCACCATACTGGGAAGGCTTGTCGCGCACATATTTTTTATACAGCGCCATTTTATCAATGGATGCTCCCCAGCCGTCAAAATTAAGCGCCACTTCTACATTGTCAGTGGGCTGAATGGCATCTTTATTCGTGAGTACATGTTCCGTGAACTGGTGGACAAGGACAAATTTATCAGGGAGATGATTTTTCTCCGTCAGATTCGAAAGGTATTCCACAGCTTTTTGGATCTCTGTTCCATCCACCTGTCCGAGATCCTCTCCTGGTACTTCCCCTTCAGCGACTTGAAATTCTGTGTCGATCGCCAGGTGAACATTCGGGTGCTTGAGCCACTTCTCGATGCTCTTAACCTGATTCATCACTGTATCGGTACCAAGCTGGATATCGAGAATGACGAGTGCATCATGTTTCTTTGCGAGGTTTACATACTCCTCGATCTTTTCATCGGGGAGCTTACTTACATATGTACCCTCAGGACCAGGATCGCGTTGAGCCATTGTCGTAATCAGTTCAATGGTTGGGATGGCCGACCGTGCAGGATCAGCATTCGAATAGGCTTGAGCCTGTTCCTTGAGCTGTTTCATGAGTTCCTCCGGCTCCATCGTACCGAGAATTCCCATGTTTTCGGATTGAGGAGTTCCATAATACGTGACGAGTCTGTGGTCTTTTAATGGTCCCTCAGACTTATCCTCCGCTCCCTTGGCTAGCGTTTCACCTGCAGGTACAGAACGGGATGGATCGCCTCCGAGAACCGCCTCCTCATCCGGCATATTCTTAAGTGCTTCTTCGGACAAGCTATCTTTGAGTGGGACGGCATCTTCAGATGGCTTTAATGGTTGATAAGGAGGCTCCGGGGCCTTCTTTTGTTCGGGTGTTGCTTCTTTTTTAGGAGCTTCTTCTGCCTCTTCTGAAGTCTGTTCGGCACAGGCTCCAAGAAGAACAATAAGAAGGGCTGCAAGCAGCAGTTGTGTGAATGTTTTCATGGTGTTCTCCACTTCCTTTATACAGAAAAGATTGGTTTTAAAGGTACAATATAGAAGAATACTAACATATAGTTCATGATCTAAGACACATGTCATGAGAATGAAAAAGAAATATAAAAAAAGATTCTTGCATTTTGGTTGAGCATTGAGATGAGGTCGAGTGATTAAGATAGAGGGTATGGTTTTAAAGTTTGTCCAAAATGATAAAATGAGTCAGTACGTGACAGACAGGGCAATATTTTATAGCAGCAGTCGCTCCCTGATCACGTAACAGCCAGGGAGCAGGATTTTTGTATGCTTATCATATTCCTATATAATAAAGAAAGTAAACGTCCAACTCACAACTAGAAAGAAGGATCACACGTGTCAAAAGCAGTCACTATTATTCTGCAAATCACAGGCTTATATATCATTTATCTTTTCGGTACATTCATACAAAAGACGTTTAACCTGTTCATTCCAGGCAGTGTCATCGGCCTGGTTTTCCTTTTCGCCCTTTTATCATTAAAAATAGTCCCCGAACATTGGGTTAATCAGGGCGTTGGTTTTATGATCAAACATCTCCCGTTCTTTTTCATTCCGGCAACGGTGGGAGTGATGAGCTATGCGTATGTTTTTGAAGGGAAAGGGGTTCTCTTAATACTCATTGGTCTCTTGAGTACGGCGATGGTGATGGGCATCTCAGGTTTCGTTGCTCAATGGATGGCGAGAAGGAGGGAGGCTGCCCATGAATAGTCTTCTTCCGGCTGTGGTTATCATCTTCCTGACGATTTTAATTTATCAAGGGGCATTGTTCGTTTATCGAAAGTTTCGCCGCATCTACACGGCACCGATTATCTTATCGACGGTGACCATCATCGTTCTATTGCTGTTGTTCGGTTTTTCTTATGATACGTATATGCTTGGCGGTAAGTGGATCGATTATTTGCTTGGACCGGCAGTCGTTGCGCTTGCTTTCCCGCTTTATCAGTACCGTGACCTTTTGAAGAGGATGCTCCTGCCGATTTTAGCAGGGACTTCCGTAGGTGCTTTTATTGGTGTAACCTCCGGCCTGCTACTCAGCAAATGGTCGGGGTTCAGTGAGTTGATTATCCATTCAATCGTTCCGAAATCGGTTACGACACCAGTGGCGATGTCAATTGCAGAATCAAGCGGTGGTGTCATGCCGCTCGCGGCTGTCTTTGTCATGATTGCGGGCATCGGCGGGGTACTGATCCATCCTGTGGTGATGCACTACGCCCGATTGACCCATCCTCTTGGAAAAGGGGTTGGGATGGGAAGCGCGTCTCATGCGATTGGAACGGCAACTTCCATGGAGCGGGATCCGCTTGAAGGCTCTGTTAGTACGATTGCGATGGTGTTGAGTGCTGTCATCGTTTCGGTCCTTGCTCCGGGTTTAACTTTACTGCTCATGTGAAAAAGTGTCTGCCTCTAATGTTCGGAGCGCAGACACTTTATTTATTTTTTCGGCCAAATGAAATGGCTGACTGCAATGAGAAAGTCGACACCGAGGACAACTGTCCAAAGCTTCAGTGCAAGGGAGAGTGCTTCTGTGCGTGAAGCATCGCCAATAAGAAAGATCATGATTACTAGAAAAATGGCTCCGATTATATAGGCAAAAACATGTTGCAGCCAACTTTTAAAGTAGTGCTTCGCATGGGGGATGCCGGAAAGTTTCTCTGGGGCTGGCCCTTCTTTTGTGATGTAATATCGGAAACGAACATCCGCCCATTCAATCATGCTTTTACCGAAGGCCACCGATACACCAATATAGACGGCGGCAACCGCATGGGCGATTGTAGCCTCAGCCCCGTTCCATAGGTGTACACTTGTTGTTACAAGTAAAATCAAATCAATGAGTGGGGTTAGTGCGAGTAAGAATAGTCCTGTTTTTTTCTTTTTGAGAATGTAACGAGTCGTCAGTCCGGCGACAATCACAACCCAAAAGCCGATTTCACATGCAACAATCATCCAGGTAATTATGTCCAATGGTTTTCCTCCCAGATATGTTTAATGTACTTTTTTAAGCACTAATCTTCTCTCTAAACTTTTGACTTGTTAAAACGTTTAGCAGAAAGGAGTTGAAATTTCTTTGCAGTCTTCTGGAAATTAGGATGTTCAGGTTATTGGCTAAGAAGACGACTTCTGTCTGATTCCCTTCTTTATCAGTTGTATAGGAAGCATGTGTGAAAACAAATAAGGTCGAGCCTCCTTTTAAACCCCCGCGGTCGATCCAGTTTCTGTTTGCCTTATGTATGTACAAACCATAACCCAGAATCTCTTCAATGCAATCTTGCATCCGTTTATCAAACGTTTTCCTTTGATTGATGATCTGCATAAGGGTCAAATAGTCATGGGCTGATGCTGAGGGTAGCCGGTCGGACCATATTTTCTGAAAATCTATATCCAATTTCAATTCATTCATGTATCTTCTTTGTTCGTTCGCGGTTATATGATCATGAATTTCTAAAGCGCAATCCAAATATTCCTCTCTCGACATGCTTTCAAGTCTTTTTAAAAGGACCGTTTTATCTGTGAGCTTCTCGCTGGTTTCGATAAAGGACGGAATATACAGAGAGGAGACTACAGGGAAAATGGGTGTATGACTGTTCAACTGAAGAGATGCAGGTATTTGGTTGATAGCATCCAAACCAAGGTAATGGATTAGGAATTCTGTGTTGGCGTTTGAGCTGTATGCAATCATCCCAATGGCCACTTCTTTTAAGGTGTACTGGTCTTTGTCGGCAAAGTCCCGAACCCACTTCATGTGGGCACCACCATCTGTCCCTTCCACATAGAACTTTAAGAGCTCCTCTTTAGCAATTGTTGCATTTTCATCAATTGTGTTATCACTCACTTGTTTTGCAAATGCAATAGCGATGATAACTTTCATGGTACTTGCTAACGGTAAAACACTATGTGGATTGATGGAAACGATTGGTTTATCGTTACGTTTGATGATTAGTGAAACGTCTTCTTTTTCTTTCCTTTTCTCTACATAATTCATGACAACTTCCATGTTGTTATAAAAAATTTTCCAAAGAACAATGGCAGTCAGTGCAATGGCTACTCCTGTTGGAACGAATAAGTCGTTCAACGAAATCCCCCCTCTAATGTAGTTTTTCAGTTCGTATATGTAATCTGTTATATGTTTACGTTTGCTTTTGAGATTTGTTTCATTTTTCCACCTTTCAGCAGGGGAGTTAAGTCCAGCTCATATCCTGCTACCATGCCTTCGATCATGAACGTCACGGAGTCCCTTTGAATAGGCTGGTGGTGCAATGTTTTTCAAAACGTCTCCTGGAACTTCACTTTCGGAAGGGCTTCCAAATATTTTAATTTTTCAACAATAATGATACACTGAACATAGATAAAAATATCTGATAATAGGGAGAATGAAAGGGAAATGAGCAAAAAATACTCGAAGACAGACGTGATTTTAATTGGTGCAGGGATCATGAGTGCGACATTGGGATCTTTGCTTAAAGAGTTAGTGCCGGACTGGAATATTCGTGTTTTTGAAAGGCTCGGAAGTGCTGGGGAAGAAAGTTCGAATGTATGGAACAATGCAGGTACAGGCCATGCTGCCCTTTGTGAGCTGAATTACACGAACGAAAAGCCTGACGGATCGATTGATATGACAAAAGCCATTAAAGTAAATGAACAGTTTCAAGTCTCCAAGCAATTTTGGTCTTATCTCGTAAAAAACAACCGAATCAGTAACCCGAATGATTTCATTATGCCATTGCCTCACATGAGTTTCGTTCAGGGAGAGAAAAATGTGGACTTCCTGAGAAAGCGCTTTAACACGATGTCTCAGAACCCGTTGTTCAAGGACATGGAATTTTCTGATGATCCGGATAAACTGGAAGAATGGATTCCGCTAATTATGAAGAACCGCACGATTACTGAACCCATTGCTGCAACGAAGATTGATGCGGGAACAGATGTGAACTTCGGTTCGTTGACGCGGAAGATGTTTGATCATCTTGAAAAAGAAGACCTTGAAATCAACTATAAGCATAGTGTGGAAGATATCAAACGTGCGGAAGACGGTTCTTGGGAAGTGAAAGTACGCGATCTTCAAAACGATAAGATTGAATTTCATAAGTCCAATTTTGTCTTTATCGGTGGCGGGGGCGGAAGTCTGCACTTGCTTCAAAAAACAGGCATTCCAGAATCCAAACAGATCGGCGGATTCCCTGTCAGTGGTTTGTTCATGGTGTGCAACAATCCGGAAGTGATCGCCGAACACCGCGCGAAAGTGTATGGTAAAGCGAAAGTCGGTGCCCCACCGATGTCCGTGCCGCACTTGGATACACGCTTCATAGATGGCAGGGAGAGCTTGCTTTTCGGACCTTTCGCCGGCTTCTCACCGAAGTTTTTGAAAACAGGATCACTGCTTGATTTAATTACATCTGTCCAAAAGGATAATTTAGCGACAATGGTCGCAGCAGGTGTGAAGAACGCTTCCTTGACGAAATATCTAATTGAGCAGGTCATCCAATCTAAGGAAAAACGTTTGGAAGAACTACGTGAATTCATCCCTACAGCGAAAGCAGAGGATTGGGATCTCGTCACCGCAGGTCAACGTGTGCAGGTGATCAAGGATACCGAAGGTGGAGGAAAAGGAACACTTCAATTCGGAACCGAAGTTGTCAGTTCCGCAGACGGCTCCATTGCTGCCCTCCTCGGTGCCTCTCCAGGAGCATCGACAGCTGTTTCAGTCATGCTTGAGCTGATGGGGAGATGTTTCCCAGAGCAGCTGAAGGAATGGGAACCGAAAATCAAAGAGATGATTCCTTCTTACGGGCAGCCACTAGTGGAAAATCCAGAATTAATCCGTGAAATTCATGCGACGACTGAAGATACGCTTGAGCTGACGGAAGAACAGGAAGAGAGTCCTGTGAACATTTAAAGGGAGTTAAAAGTGCCTTTTTCCATCAAAATGGAAAGGCACTTTTTTTATGATCTATTGGTAAATGTCCTAGCATTCTTCAGTCCAAAGTTGTACACAGACTTCATTCTTTCCGCTAATGAGCTTTTCCTTCTGAATCAGTTACGATTGGTTTTAAAAGAGGGCTTTCCAGTTCCTATCAAGGAGTGCTCGTTATAATGGGAGGAAGATGAATGAAATTCACAAGATTTGAAGCATCACAAATAAGAATGGCGAGACCAACGGATCAATTCGAAAAAGTAATCGATTTTTATGAGTCTGGACTGGGGTTAGAGAGACTGACAGACTTTTCAGGGCACCGAGGATACGAGGGAGTGGTTTATGGATTACCTGGTCTTCCCTATCATCTCGAGTTTACTAGACATGAAGCGGGCAGCCCCTGCCCTGCGCCCACGAAAGATAATTTGCTGGTATTTTATATAGAAAATCGTGATGAGGTGTTGAATACAGCTGAACGACTACAGGATATGGGGTACAAGGAAGTAGAATCTGAAAATCCTTATTGGAAGGAAAAAGGGATAACCATTGAGGATCCAGATGGTTGGAGAGTCGTTTTGATGAATACGTTAGGGATTTAAAATGGGAATGAGAGCAAGGATGAAGAAACTGCTATGCTTTCCTCTTTCTTTATTACTGCCCGATAATTCTAGCTTAAATGGATTGTTTTACAAGGGATCGGTTTGAAATAATGAAAATCTGTAAGGAGGGGTGTGCTTGTTATTTTTCATTGTTCTCGCCTGCATGTTATTAGGTTGGTTGATTATGATGACTGGGCCATTAATAGGAGGAATAATCACTTTTGGTATTGTTGTAGGCTGTTTACTCAGGGGATTGTATCTCATTAGTGACATACATAAACAACTAGTCAAAGGTGAAAGAGAAGGAGAATCAGCTGAGAAAAAGACTCCGTAATTTAAATGGGAAGGATAAAGCATGGAAGTGGAAACACTCTATGCTTTTTTGTTGGGCGATTTCCTTCTTTTTTAAAAAGAAGTTGCAAAACGACACCAGTGTCGATATAATGAAATTAACATAACGACATCAGTGTCGTTTAATTGAGAGGGGCCCAACCTATGGAACGCTTATGGAAAAACAAAGGATACATGACCTTGATGTCTGCTCAAGCCATTTCGAGCATTGGCGACTGGCTTAGTATTGTCGCGATTATCACGTTAGTTGGATTGAAGTGGGATGCATCACCTCTTGAAGTATCGTTCATCTTCTTGTGTCTGGCTGTGCCGATGGCCTTGTTTGGGCCGATGGCTGGAATGGTGGCTGACCGCTTCAGCCGGAAAACGCTTATGATTATCTCTGATGTTGTCAGGGCAGCCCTGATTTTAATTTTGACGGTTGCGACATCGCTCTGGATGGTCTATGCAACCCTCCTGACGATTGGGATTTTCTCTGCGGTTTTCGTACCTGCGAAAAATGGGAAACTTAAAGAAGTAGTACCAGAAGAAGATATGAAGGGGGCCATGTCCATTACTTCGATGATTGATTCCTCTACGAAAATCCTCGGTCCTCTCGTCAGTGGATTGCTTGTTGCGATCTTTGGGGCGCAGCAGGTATTCATCATCGACTCGGCCACGTTTGCTGTGTCCGCGGTTATCCTAATGTTTGTTCCGAACGCGATCCAGTTAGACACTAAGGAGAAAGAAAAAGAAGGCACTTCATTCAAAGAAGAGTTCGCCCTTGGTTTTTCATTCATCAAAACCAATCGCTTCATGATTACAGGTTTGGTCCTTGTCGGGCTCAGCCTACTGATTCTTCAATCCGCGGATTCGCAGTTAATCGTCTTAATCCGTGAGCTGACGAACGCTTCTCCGGACCTGTTTGGGTATCTTGTCACAGGTTCAGGACTCGGCATGTTTGCAGCTGGTTTTTTACTAGCGAAGAAAACCGACTACCGCTCTTATCCGCTTATGCTTCTAGGCGTTTGTGGAATAGGCGCCAGCTTCGGTATTATGGGAGTCCTAACCTATTATGACCTCGGTTATTCCATCCTTTGGGGACCCGGACTTGGATTCACGGCTGGTTTCTCGGCAAGTTTGATTTTTGTTCCATTCCAGGCGACGGTCCAGGTGAACACACCTGTTCATATGACAGGCCGCGTGTTTGGGGTTATCAATAGTGTCATGACAACGGCTACGATCATCGGTCCACTTGTCGGAGGGTGGATCGCAACAATAATCGGTGTCATTCCGACGTTTACGATTACGGCAAGTCTCCTTGTCCTAGTATCCATGATTGGATTTGTAACAAAAAGAAAAGTAGAGAGAGGGAATGTGCATGTCTCCGCGAGTGAGCAAGGAACACCTGAAGCAACGCCGAGCTGATATTTTGAAAGCAGCAAGAAACGTCTTCATCGAACATGGCTATGAGCACACGACGATGAAGCACGTTATGGAGGCTGCTGGTGTCAGCCGGGGTGGGCTGTATCAGTATTTTTCAAATAAAGAGGATTTGTTTGAAGCTCTGCTTGAAGAAGGACTCACGGACGAAGCGGGAGCGACAGAGGCTTCTCTTGGGAACGTAGAATCTTACTGGGATTCGCTTATGCAGCTTTTGTTCGGAGAAGACGGAAGTCCCGATACAGAAATGGATCCACTCGCACCAAGTAAGTTAGAGTTTTTTATCACGGGACGGAACGATGAACGCAGGCGTACCTATGGGGAAAAGAGGTATGAAATGGGACTGCGTATGTATGAGGAACTCATTAAAGCAGGACAACGTTCCGGTGAATTTAGTGACCGCTATGAAAGTAATCTGATTGCTCGGTCGATCATCACTTTTGTTGATGGTCTTGCCCTCGACCATGCGATGCTGCCGGAAGATAAGGTGAAGCTGAAAGAGCAGTCGGCTATGTTTGTGGAATATTTGAAAATGGCATTGGATGTATCCTCCTCACGATGAGGGGGATTTTCTATGTTTGTATGCATGTTTGATTTGCAGAATAGTTGGATATACAACTATATGATTCGACCAAAGGAGGAATCACATATGAAATCACTGGAGAATGCATTGAAACATAAAGTAGGGCTCGGCACAGCGCCTTTAGGAAATATGTTCAGGGATGTTCCGGAAGGAGAAGCTCGTGAAACAATCCAAACCGCCTGGAATCAGGGTGTCCGCTATTTTGACACCGCCCCATTCTATGGAGCTGGTTTAGCAGAAATGCGTGTCGGTGACGTGTTATCGAAGTACAACCGTGATGACTATGTGTTAAGCACAAAAGTAGGCCGTTATATGACGGATGAAACAGAAAAGAACGAAGGGCTTTTTGAACATGGGCGGAACAATAAAGTCATTACCGACTATACTGAGGATGCAACGAAGAGGTCCATTGAACAGAGCCTGGAACGATTGAATACCGATCGTTTAGATATGGTCTTCGTACATGACGTTTCTCCTGATTTCCACGGTGACGAATGGGTAGCCAAATTCGAAGAAGCAAGGACAGGAGCATTCCGTGTATTGTCACGTCTTCGCGAAGAAGGCGTCATCCGCTCGTGGGGCCTCGGTGTTAACACGACAGAACCGATTGAACTTGCCATGGAACTTGAGGAAACAAGGCCGGATGTCTGCTTATCCGCAACACAATATACGCTTCTGCAGCACGACCGTGCACTGCAGCGCATGATGACAATGGCTGAAGAGAAGGATGTAGACATCGTAGTGGGCAGTCCTTATAATTCCGGTGCCTTGTTTGGTGGAGAGCACTACAACTATGAAAAAGCCGGAGCCGATATCATTGGACGAGTGAATCAATTGAAAGAGATTGGCGATAAGTACAATGTGCCCTTAAAAGCAGCTGCGCTTCAATTTTCAACTGCTCATCCAGCTGTGAAATCTGTTATTCCTGGGTCGACGCGACCGGATCGGATTAAGGAAGATCTGGAGATGATTCAGCGGGATATTCCGAAAGCGTTTTGGGAGGAACTTGTGGAGAGAGGGTTTGTTTCGACGCTTGCACCTCTGCCTTTCTAATTAAGATAATTTAAAGGAAAATGGAGGCCTTAGCATCTTCTCTCTTTCTTTGGACTTAATTACAAGTTCTGGAGAAGAAGGAACTTCTACAAATGAATATTTGAGTGACGAGCTAAATTTTTAAGATGGAGGCACAATTAAAAGAAGTGCCCACTCATATCCAAAGCATAGTCCCCCTATTTGTAAGGGGGTGACTATGCTTTTTCTTTATTCTCTACCACATCTATAATAGTTTCTTTCTGTACATATTCAACCACGAATGATAGTAATATTATGGGTATTTATAGTATAAATGTCTGGCCTATACTTCCATTTTTAAGTAGAAATGGTAGTATAATAGATGCGTATATTAGCTCAAGGAGGATTTTAATGAAAAAAATAACCGGGTTATTTCTTACACTAACACTTGCGTTTAGTTTATTTCCTTACCAGGCGTTTGCTGCGGTTGGAGACTCTGTAACACTAGCGTCCAATGAAAATTATCCATGTGCGAAAAGTGATGCGGAGGTAACATGCAGTGATATTAATGAGATGTTAACAGAGGGCGCTTTAGAACGTGGCATCCCGCCGGAAGTAGCCAAAGCTGTTGCATTTGCGGAATCTACTTGGAAGCAATGGGTAGATGAGGATCAAACGGAACCGAATATTCAAGACGATGGTGGTATTGGCATCATGCAGGTAACCGACGGCGGATATGATGTAGGGAAATTGAAAAACGATATTCAATACAACATCAACGTTGGTCTTGATATCCTGAATGATAAATGGAATCTTGGTGTCCGTGGTGTAATTCCAACAGTCAACGATAACTCCAAGGACACTATTGAACATTGGTACTTCGCCGTTCTCGCATATAATGGAGTGAAAGAAGTGAACAGTCCGATTAAGCGTGAGGATGGAGAAGTAAACGAGTCCGCTTATCAGGAAAAAGTATTTGGCGTAATTGAGGAATATAATAATGGACTGGAGTTAAAGACGCTCCCTTTAGAAAAAGACGACTTTACATACGACCCGAATGACAAAGATACGACTCTAAACTTCAATAAAATGCTCTATCAAGTGCCGGCCCCTTTAACAGCTTCAAGGCAGATGTATAAAGCCGAAGATAAAGCTTTGACGATTGAAGGAACAATGCTGAGAGATACAAAGAATGGGCAAGGCGGAGAGAAGCTTGAACAACGGGAAGTCGTAGACATTAAAGATGCGACCATTTACTATGATACTTCTGATCAATCACCGGGACGTCACTGGGTTCGCTATCATGTGAAGCTTGAAGACGGACGTGAAGGTTTTGTCGCTTCGGGTGCAATTGAGCCAGTGACTTCACGTTTAAAAGGGGAAACACGAATTGAAACAGCTATCGATATTTCTGAGAAGGGATGGCAGAACGGCGCCGATACGGTTGTGTTAGCCAAAGCCTTCGATTTTCCAGACGCACTGGCTGGTGCTCCGTTAGCCTATAAATATGATGCCCCTATCCTTTTGACACGTACCGGTTCATTGAATCCTTCAACAAAAGAAGAGATTGAAAGACTTCATGCTGATCGAGTAATTATTCTTGGCAGCGTAGGAGCTGTAAGCAAGGACGTAGAAGATGAATTAACAGCAATGAATCTGGATGACGTGACCCGAATTGGTGGAAAAGATCGCTATGAAACGGCACAAATGATTGCAGATAAGCTCGGCTCTGATAAAGGCGAAGTCGTGTTGACTACAGGCCTGAATTATCCGGATGCCCTGGCGGTTGCTCCATATGCTGCTCGTCAAGGTCTTCCAATACTATTGACCCGTCCCCAATCTGCTCCTGCCGCAACGAAGGATGCTCTTAAGGACCAATCCCAAGTATATGTAATTGGTGGGGATGATGTGGTCAGTGATGCTGTCCTTGAAGAATTTAATGGCAGGGTGGACCGGATTTCTGGTCCTACACGTTTTGAAACGGCTGCTGACATCATCGATACCTTTGATCTTGGTAATCAACAGGCGCTTGTGGCAACGGGATACAACTATGCGGATGCTTTAACTGGTTCGGTGCTTGCTGCAAAGAAAAACGCACCACTTTTATTAGTAAGAGAAAATAATATACCTGCCGCAATGGAGAGGACGATTAGTACGAGACAGATTCACAACTATATCCTCCTTGGAGGGTCTGACGTTGTAGACGTGGCCGATCCATTGGCTGAATTAGCTGAAAACATGATGCAGTAATGAAAAAGAACCGGAGCTGACTCCGGTTCTTTTTGTTGAGTAGAAGATTTACAATCCATATGGAATAAATGTAAATTCATTCTAAAAAACTAGTCGGAAAAGCACGAATCTAGTAAATCCATGTTAAGATTGTTCAAGGTACATAAAGAACGCAGGGTCTGAGTCAGTCCCATAGAAAGATAGAAGGAGAGTGTACAAGTGAACGATTTAAGAGCACCTGAAAAAAGATTTCGTCCAGAAATCGAAGGAGTAAGGGCAATTGCAGCACTGTTGGTGGCGGTTTATCATATTTGGCTAGGGTCCGTATCAGGCGGAGTAGATGTCTTTTTCATCGTTTCCGGGTACTTGATTACGACTTCTTTGTTATCGAAGATGGTGAAAGAAGGACGGATTCATATTGGAGAGTATTTATTAGGACTTGGGAGAAGACTCTTCCCTGTAGCGTTTACGGTTATTTTAGTCATTATGGTTGGATCCATTTGGATTATGCCTGAAGCTCAGTGGAAACAGATTATTGCGGAAGGTTTCTCATCTGCTTTCTATTTTCAAAACTGGCAGCTGGCTTTCAGCTCTGTCGATTACTTATCCCAAAATAATCAGGCCAGTCCTTTTCAACACTTTTGGGCTTTGTCTATCCAAGGTCAGTTTTATATCACATGGCCATTGGTGATTATGATTGCCTATTACATAGCCCGGAAGCTTTTGAAAACCCCTGTCCGTAAGACGTTACTCGGGGTACTCGTAGTGATGTTTATGTTTTCTTTCACGTATTCCATATACAAAACCGCTGTTAATCAGCCTTGGGCGTACTTTGATACCTTTGCTAGAGTTTGGGAGTTTAGTCTTGGCGGAATGTTGGCGCTTTTGATTCCTTATCTCTCTTTTAAAAAGACTGTCTCTGTGGTGATGGGCTGGCTGGGGCTTGCGATTATCGTGTTCACTGGAATCGTGTTACCGGTTTCGAGTGTTTTTCCTGGTTATGTAGCGCTTTTGCCAACAACCGGTGTTATTCTAATTATCATTTCGGCCGAGAACAGTGGCGGTTTTGGTGTGGATCGATTGCTTGGCTCAAAACTGCTGCTTAAATTTGGCGGTATATCCTATGGCTTTTATTTATGGCACTGGCCATTGCTTATCTTCTATTATACTTACTTTGACACCGATACAATTACGACGCTGGCGGGACTTAGCATTATTATGATTACTTGTGTTCTCGCTTATTTATCTGTTCGTTTCATTGAAACCCCCGTACGGAGCTTAAGTGTTAAAACATCCAAGAAGCGGATTGGGATGGCTTTGACGGTGTTTATGCTTCCCGTTCTTATTGTCAATTTGGGCTGGGAGGTTTACAGCAGTCAAGTTCAAAGTAAATCGTATGAGGTAGAGGACTATCCTGGGGCGCGTATGATATCTGATAATGTTCAACCGGCTGCTGGAAAAGAACCATTCCCGTCGACGATCCAAGTGCAGGAAGAATTGCCGGCCTTCTATGACACGCGCGATTGCTTCACTTATACGAGCGAGCAAGGTATGAAGACATGTTCCAGGGGGGAAACTGAAAACCCCGACTATACGATTGCCCTTGTTGGGGGTTCACATTCCGGTCACTGGTTCCCAGCGCTAAAGGAAATATCGGATGACTTGAATCTTCAAATCAATATATATAATAAAGATGCTTGCCGCTTCTCGGCGGATGATTTTGATGGTCTTTTAAATGAAACGTGTATGGAGTGGAATGAAGAAGTCTTAAACGACTTAATGGAGGAACCTCCTGATGTGGTATTTACAACATCGACAGTTAATAGTGAACCTTATGTTCCAGAAGGATACATTAAACAGTGGGAAAAACTTGAAGGATTAACTGAAATCCTCGCCGTTCGTGATAATCCACGGATGGAAAAAGACGCGCCCCTTTGCTTGGATGAAAAAGATGATATCGAAGACTGTGCCGTCCCACGAAGTGAAGCTCTATCGGAAGAGATTCCATGGGAGCAAACCGATGGAATTCCGGATCATGTAACATTTGCTGATCTATCTGAATACTTTTGCGGGGAAGACCTTTGTAAACCAGTCGTAGGCAATGTGATAGTCTATCGTGACGAACACCACCTGAGTACAATATATTCAAGAACGCTCGCTCCAGCTGTCGAGGAGCACTTACAAAAGGTATTAGAAAAAGTGGACCAAAAATCATAAATCTTAGACAAGGCGGGTGGAATTTCACCCGCCTTCTTTTATAAAAAAACACGGTTACTCCATTTGTTTTATAATATATGACCTTTCAAGTGTCTTGGGCATTCGCTTCATATCAAGAAGTTTTGTTCTCTTCTAAAATAGAAGGAACTTATGCGTGTGAAAAAAAACAACCCCGCACCTCTAATTGAGGAGCGGGATAAATCATCTTAAACTTTCAAAGTAGGCGTCAGACCACTGAAGGAGTTTAAGAATATCTTTACGTTCACTTTCAAATTGCGAGGATGGGTTCTCAAACTCATTTTCAATCCTCTCATTCGATGTTAAATCAAGTATGCGTTCATCGAAACGACTATTTTTAGCGATAAAGAATGTATCTTTATTAAAGAACGAGCTTGTAGGTACGTAATAGCGCATCCCCAGAAGGTTATCGGAATAATGCCAGAGGTTATGCCCGAAGTAAAGGGTATTCGGCTCAACTCCCAAAAGGTTAAGGAGTGTCGGCATCATATCAATTTGTCCGCCAATATGATCTACAACTCCTGACACTTCCTCTTTTCCTGGCACACCTACGATGAACGGGATATTGAAGCGATTTAATAACGAATAGCGATCACCGATAAAGTCTTCCAGTAAATCCTGATCTTCACTTTTCAGTAATTTTCCGTGTAAACCAGAATGGTCTCCATAAAGGGCTATGACAGAATTATCCCATAACCCTGAATCTTTGAGTTCTTGGAAAAAATCACCCAGGGCTTGATCTGCATAATGGACCGACTGCATGTAGTTTCCGGTCAATGTACCTTCATAAGCGGCAGGAAGATCGAGTCCCTCTTTATCCTTTGGCATTTCGAACGGAGTATGGCTGGTTAAACTCAATACATGAGCATAGAAATTCTTATGATTGGAAGAGATCTCTTTTATAGCATCCATAGATCTTTCGTAAAACAAACCATCCGAAGGACCAAAGCCAACGGTGTCTTTTTCTCCATAAAATTCTTTTGCATAATAGTCATCAAACCCAAGAGCAGGGTACAGTTCGTCACGATTCCAGTAGGTCACATCATCTGCATGCATCGTTACAGAGTGATAACCTTGATTTCCCAGCATACGCGGAAGGGAAGGAAGCTGCATGCCGCCTACCTGCTCCGTAGTTGCTTGATTTCCAAGCGGATACAGGGACGTGTTCATCAAGAATTCCGCATCGGATGTGTTTCCTGAACCAATTTGTTGATACACATCGGTGAAATATAGACTTTCCTCAAGCCATTGATTAATCGTCGGTGTGATTTCCTGGCCATTAATGGATTTTCCAATCACGAAATCCTGAAGAGATTCAATTTGAATCACGATAAGATTACGGTCTTTGGCAATCCCAAAATGTTCGTGTTCCTTCATTGGTACATAATCATTACCTTTCAGTTCCTGGATGCGTTTGAGTGTTACATTTTGTTCTTCACCAGTAAAGGCAAGGGCCGTTTCACTTTTTGAATTCTCATGGTAATACTGAATGAATTGGGTTTGGAAAAATCCATTTTCCTTAGCAAATAAAGCATTATCCAAAACCATTTCACTTTTATTCATCTGGAAATTCACTATGGTCACAATTAAACTCATCACCAGGACACCGGTCATTGCTAATTTTGAGGTTTTAATTGATGGGTAAGACCACTTTCTTGAGAAAAACCATAGAACAACAAGAAGGAGGAAATCTGAAAAGAAAATAAGGTCTGTTTTGTCAAAGAGCATCCACATACTCTCATTTACACTGCCTACCTGATTCAACTGGGATAGATCATAATAGGTAGGGATGGTACTGAAGTATCTTTCATAAATAAGCATACCTACAAACAATGCGGATAAAAGGAAATCAAGGAATATATACAGAACAAGCTTTCCGCGTTTGAAAATTAATTCAAATATAGACATAACGATCAGGATCAGGCTCATTTCAAACCATAAGCTTGCAAAAGGATTGAAGTCGTATAGGAGCCAGTACCTTAGAAGAATAAACTTTAATGTAAGGACAACTGTAAAAAAGAAGAAGTAACTCTTTATAAATCTTTTAAATGATTCTTTCATAGTAGACACACCTCTACACTAGTTTATCTAAATGTTAAGTTTATGTAAATATTTTGTAAAGTTTAACGTTTCGAAAGGAGGAAAGGTGTAGGGGATAAGGGAGATTTAATAAAAGACAGATACAAAAGGAGGTGACCATCGGCCCTCCTTTTGTATCTGTCTTTTATTTTTTAAATGAAAATACTTAGGGAAAATTGAGAATACAAACGTATCTATAATTCCTTAATATAAAAAAAGAGGTAGAGGGTTTCCCTCTACCTCTTTTTTTATATTAATTACGAATCAAGTAATCAAACGCTCCAAGCGCCGCGTTTGCACCATCACCCATAGAGATGATGATTTGATTGTACGGGCTGTCGGTGACGTCACCAGCAGCAAACAAACCAGGCACATTTGTAGCCCCGTTTTTATTTGTGATGATCTCACCAATGCGGTTCTTTTCAACAGATTCGTCCATCCATTCGGTGTTCGGTACAAGTCCGATTTGAACAAAGACACCTTGAAGATCGATGTGCTGCTCTTCCCCGGATTCACGGTCGATGTATGTGATTCCGTTCACATTGTCATCACCGGTGATTTCTTTGGTTTGAGCATTTGTTTTCACTTCAGCATTTGGAAGACTGTTCAAGCGTTCTTGTAAGACTTCATCTGCTTTTAGTGAGTCTGCGAATTCCAGCACAGTTACGTTTTGCACGATACCGGCAAGGTCGATCGCTGCTTCGACACCAGAGTTTCCTCCGCCGATGACGGCAACGTCTTTGCCTTCAAACAATGGTCCGTCACAGTGTGGGCAGTAGGCGACACCTTTGTTCTTGTACTCGTCCTCACCAGGTACGCCTAGTTGACGCCAGCGTGCACCTGTGGAGATGATGACGGTTTTACTTTTCAGCACCCCGCCATTTTCAAGCTCAAGTTCAAACAAGTTGTCGTCGTTCTTCTGCAAGCTTTTCGCACGTTGAAGGTTCATGATATCGATCTCATAATCTTTCACGTGTTCTTCAAGGCTTGCCGCGAACTTCGGACCTTCTGTACTTTTCACACTGATGAAGTTTTCAATTGTCATCGTATCAAGGACTTGTCCGCCGAATCGTTCAGCAACGATTCCGGTACGGATGCCTTTTCGTGCAGAGTAGATCGCTGCACTTGCGCCTGCAGGGCCACCACCGATGACAAGAACCTCATATGGCTCACGGTTAGTGAATTCCTCTGGAGATGGGCCTTCACTGATTTTCGCAACGATTTCTTCAAGCGTCGTGCGTCCACCACTGAAGAATTCTCCGTTAAGGTGTACAGAAGGAACAGCCATGATGTTTTTCTCTTCTGCTTCTTCTTTAAACGCCGCACCATCAATCATCGTGTGCGTAATGTTCGGGTTCAGCACGCTCATGATATTCAGGGCCTGAACAACATCCGGGCAGTTGTGACAGCTCAAGCTGACATATGTTTCGAAATGAAACTCACCGGAAATGTTAGTGATTTGGTCGATCATCGTATCATCGATTTTCGGAGCTCTACCGCTCACTTGCAGCAAAGCAAGAACCAAGGACGTGAATTCATGACCAAGCGGAACACCGGCAAACGTAACGCCTGTTTCTTCTTGAGGGCGGTTCACGCTGAAGCTTGGTGTGCGTTTTAATTCTGTGTTTTGTGCTGTGATTTTCGGTGACATGGATGCAAGCTCATCCGTGAGAGCCAGCATGTCACGGGAGACCTTATCGTCCCCCGCGCTGACTTTCAGTTCGATGTCACCTTCTAAAAGCTTTAGATACTCTTCTAATTGTGCTTTTATTTGTGCATCGAGAACCATTTATTTTCCACTCCTTAAATTTTGCCGACTAGGTCAAGGCTTGGTGTTAGTGTTTCTTCGCCTTCTTCCCATTTTGCTGGGCAAACTTCGCCAGGATTGTTGCGTACATATTGAGCTGCTTTGATTTTGCCGATCAGGCTGCTTGCATCACGGCCGATTCCGCCAGCATTGATTTCTACTGTTTGGATAACGCCATCTGGATCGATGATGAATGTACCGCGCTCAGCTAGTCCATCTTCTTCATTCAGAACGTCAAATTGACGGGAGATCTGCTGAGAAGGGTCACCGATCATGGAGTAAGTGATTTTGTTGATTTTTTCAGAAGCATCGTGCCAGCCTTTGTGTACGAAGTGAGTATCTGTAGAAACAGAGTAAACTTCAGCACCTAGTTCTTTTAGTGCATCATAGTTGTTTTGTAGATCTTCAAGTTCTGTTGGGCAAACGAAAGAGAAGTCAGCTGGGTAGAAGCAGACAACGCTCCATTGTCCTTTGAAGTTTTGTTCTGATACGTCAACGAAATCACCGTTTTTGAATGCTTTCGCCTGGAATGGTTGTACTTCTTTACCGATTAGAGCCATAGTAGAATTCCTCCTGTAAAGTATGTTTGATTAGCTGCTGTGATGTTGCAGCTTTTTATAATAATTCTAATTCAGTAGCTATTATTATATAAAATCGAGTATTTGTCAACAAAGACAAAAATCTGTCGAAATTTAATATCAGCTAGCTGAATGAGAATGATTATACAAAAATTTCTCACGTTTTCTAGTGTAACAAGAAATTGAGAAAGGGTTTAGTAATTAGCCTTCCCGATTTTCATTTAATATAGAATCATATTGAGGAAATAATTTCATGTAAACATCTTTTTTCTTTTGTTCGGGTTATGTAAAGGATGGAAGGGAAATACAGGGGATTGGCAGATGGTGTCGAATCGTATATAAGCAGTCTAATAAAGAGGAGGATGAGAATGACCGAGGATAAGAGAAAGGTAGTGACTTTTGCGCAGCCTTCCAAACAGACGGCTCCTTTTCGTCATGGACAACCGTTAACAGAAGAAGTCGTGGATGCATTTTTGCCTGAGCTATACAATGAATTTGTTTCATTTATAGTGGACAGGGTGGGGGGAAGTGTACCGACCGTTATTGATGGAGTTCGTGGAGGATCACGATCCCCCGGAAGACAAACGCCTCGTGCTTGAGTTGAACTTATTTTGGTGGAGGGTCCTCTATGATGTTTCTGAAAATGAGAGCGTAAGCTTTGTGGAAGATTTTTGTGGTGAACGGAAGCAAGGTTTAAAGCAAAACCCTTTGATGAAATCATGGCTTGGAGAATGGGAGAAAGCGACTCCTAAACTCTACTATATCGGAGAAAAGTTCGGAGCCAATGCTTTTGCAGCTGTGGATATGATGACAGATGAAACGGTGGATGTGGTCCTTATCGATAGAAAGGTGAAGGAGCCTGAACAAGGCAGCATCGCCGTAGGTACGCTCATTCCAATGGGAGATGCTCTCTATTTTCCAGTTACCGGCTTCTATTGTTTTGACCCAGAAGTGAGTAAAGAAATAGCCCGGCCGCTTTTATACCATTATAAAAAGGAGCTGGTAGAATCGCCCGTGCTTGAGGGATTCGTCCATGTCCTCTCCATTGCTTTACAAATGGAACGTATAATTTTAGAAAAAACCACACCTTCTTCTCCTCTTAAGAGCCCCTAATTTTACTCATCACCCATTCCTGTGTCATAGAAGACTCTCTTCGTGGTAGTATTGAAGGAGTAACCATTTGAGCGGAGGAGCTTACTATGCGCATTTTCAGAATTCTGAACAACAACGCGGTCGTTGTTTATGATGGTCCACAGGAGAAGATCGTCATGGGGAAGGGCGTCGCTTTTCAAAAGAAGCGGAATGATATTGTACCGAAAAATAAAATCGAGAAGATCTTCCTCTTACGAGACCAGTCCTCAGAAAAGTTCCAACAACTATTATCCACGTTACCGGAAAAGCATATTGAAGTGGCTGAGCGAATCATCAGTCATGCGGAAGGATATTTAGAAGCCCCTTTAAATGATCATATCCATATCGCGCTCACCGACCATTTGTCGTTTGCGTTGGAACGCCTGGAGCAAGGGTTTCCGATCCAGAACAAATTGACAAATGAAATTAAGTTTTTATATAAGAAAGAATTCGAGGTCGGGATGTGGGCGAAAGAAGAGATTAAGCGCGAGCTTGGTGTAGAAGTTCCAATGGATGAGGTCGCGCACATTGCCCTTCACGTTCATACCGCCAAAATGGATGCGCCGTCGATGAGTGAATCGTTGCAGACGGCGACCATTTTGCGTGATATTGTTGAGCAGGTCGAAGCGATTGCTGGACTTACCATCGAAGAGACGAGCATCAACTATCAACGTTTAATCACCCATCTTCGCTTTGCGTTGAATCGTGTGGAAGAGGGCAGCAACTTCGAACCGATTGATGAAGATATGTTGGAGCTGATTCAAACGAAATATAAGGAAGCTTATGAAACATCAGAGAAGGTGGCAGGCTTTTTAAAGGAAGAGTATGGGGTTGATTTTCCAAATTCTGAAATTGCCTACATTGCTTTGCATATTCAGCGGCTTTTGAATGTAAATTAATTTTATTAAGGGATTGACGATAGCGTTTTCATTGGTTAGAATGAAGTTGTTCAAAGTTGAATAAAGCAGGATTGTTACTGGTAAAGCAGGCAAGACCTAAAATGTGTAGAGTTGGCTAGGTGACTCGTGTATGCGAATGACCTACCCACACTGTGCGCGTTTTAGGTCTTTTTTATTTTCTGAAAAATGACAAGGAGGAAGGATTATGAATCATAAAGAAGTAGCTGAACAATTAGTTTCGTTGCTCGGTGGCAAGGATAATGTAGTCAGCGCCACTCACTGTGCCACACGTTTACGGCTCGTCATTGACGATGAGAGTCAAATCGATAAAGCAGCCATTGAAGAACTCGATGGGGTCAAAGGGGCGTTTTCAAGTTCCGGTCAGTTCCAAATCATTTTTGGTACAGGAACCGTCAACAAAGTATTCACCCATTTCGGTCCAATGGTAGGGGCTTCAGTGGAAGAAGAGGAAAATGATAAATCCGTGTCTCACAAGGATGCGGCGAAAAGTAAAATGAACCCACTGGCGCGTTTTGCCCGGACGCTTTCGAACATATTCGTTCCAATTATCCCGGCGATCGTTGCTGCGGGTATGTTGATGGGTCTGCTCGGCCTGATGAACACATACAACTGGGTGGATCCAGAGAGCGGCATGTTCGTCATGCTTGATATGTTCTCATCTGCCTCCTTCATCATTCTACCGATCTTAATCGGTTTTAGTGCTGCGAAGGAATTTGGAGGGAACACGTATTTAGGTGCCGTTATCGGTGGAATTATGACCCACCCAAACCTTTTGAATCCGTGGGGACTTTCTGATGCTCAGCCGGAAACACTGGATTTCCTAGGCTTTGGTGTAGAAATGCTTGGATATCAAGGGACGGTTATCCCTGTTCTATTGACGGTTTATGTGATGGCGAAAATGGAACAAGCCTTCCGTAAGGTTGTTCCGAATGCCATTGATCTATTGCTTACACCGTTCTTAACGGTTATTTTCACAGGTTTTGTTGCTTTGCTTGTCGTAGGTCCACTTGGTCGTACGCTTGGTAATGGCCTGACTTCCGTGCTCGGCGTGGTGTATGACACGGCTGGTCCGATTGCCGGACTGATCTTCGGTGGTTTATATTCCACGATTGTACTGACAGGGGTGCACCACAGTTTCCACGCCATTGAAGCAGAACTGTTGAATGTTGGCGGAAACTACCTGCTTCCGATTTGGGCGATGGCGAACGTAGCTCAAGGGGGAGCGACGATTGCGGTCTTCTTCAAGACGAAAAGCAAGAAAACGAAAGAGATTGCTCTTCCGGCAGGTATCTCTGCTTTTCTTGGAATTACGGAACCTGCGATTTTCGGTGTGAACTTGAAGTACCGTCGTCCGTTCATCGGAGCGGCCATTGGTGGTGCGCTGGGTGGCGCTTATGTTGTGTTCACAAAAGTGATGGCGAACGGAATCGGTCTGACTGGTTTACCGATGTTCGCGATTGCCCAGGACCCAATTAATTATGGAATCGGCTGTTTAATTGCAATCGGTGGATCCATCATTGCGACGCTTCTGCTCGGATGGAATGAAGATACGAAATAATAGCAGCGGATCCTTACTAGTCTTACGGCTGGTAAGGATTTGTTTTGCATTGGTGAATGAAAGATAATATAGCTAGAGAATATTTTTGAGGAGGATGAATGATGAAAAAAGGTGTCATTTCGCTTGGGGAAGCATTGATCGATTTTATCCCGTTAGATCAAGACAATACGAACTATCAAAAGAGTCCAGGAGGAGCGCCGGCGAACGTTTCTGTCGGTGTCGCGAGACTTGGGGCGACGTCTACATTCTTAGGGAAAGTCGGCGATGACGTGCTCGGTCGATTTATGAAAAAAACGCTGACAGACTATGGGGTGCAGACCCACCGTATGTTTCTGACGCCGGAGGTCAGGACTGGCGTTGTTTTTGTAACGAATGCCGAGGACGGGGAACGAAGCTTTGACTTTTACATCCATCCGAGTGCCGATCAGTTCCTGGAAGCGGGGGAGATCGACGTTTCAGATTTCGATACCCATAAAGTGCTTCACTTCGGTTCGATCTCCATGATTGGTGAGACGGTCAAAGAGGCGACGCGCCATGCGGTTTCCTTGGCGAAAGAAAAAGGGATGGTCGTCTCCTATGATCCGAACTTACGCCTCCCTCTATGGGACTCAGAGGAACAAGCGAGAGAGACGATTCAGTCGATGCTTTCAGAAGCAGACCTTTTGAAAATATCGGAGGAAGAACTGGAATTCATCACAGGCGAAACGGACATTGAGCGTGGGCTTGAAAAGCTTGCGGGTTACGACATTCCTTTGACCCTGATTACGATGGGTGGAGAAGGCAACTATGTGTGCACATCTGATGGAATACAGCATGTCCCTGCAATGAAAGTGAAAGCGGTCGATACGACAGGCGCTGGCGATGCGTTTGTTTCGGGTATGTTGTACTCCTTGAATGAGTATGAAGGCGATATCGCTGCCATCACACTACCGGAAGCAGTGAAGATGGCGAGATTCGCAAGCGTATCCGGGGCGCTCGCGGCATCGACGAAAGGTGCGATGACGGCCCTTCCAACAAAGGAAGAAGTGATGAAACACCTTGAAGAGGCAGGCGAGTAAGTGATGAGTAAAGATCAGGAATTGCGCCGGTCCGCCTTTGAAGAAGTGGAAAAGTACCAGAACCTTGTGAAATCGGACCCTTATCGTCTGCACTATCACATCATGCCACCCGTCGGTTTGTTGAATGATCCAAACGGCTGGATTCAGTGGAACGGGACCTATCATTTGTTTTATCAGTGGATGCCTTTCAAAACCGGTCATGGGGCAAAGTACTGGGGTCATTATTCGTCCGAGGATCTCGTCAACTGGAAACATGAAGATATTGCTCTTACGCCCTCTGAATGGTTTGAGAAAAATGGCTGTTATTCAGGATCTGCGATTGAGCATAATGGCGAGCTTTATGCTTTTTACACAGGGAATGTGAAGGATGAGGAAGGCAATCGCGAGTCGTATCAATGCCTTGCTGTGTCCAAGGACGGCATTCATTTTGATAAAAAAGGGCCGGTTGTACACCTGCCGGAAGGGTACACGGCACATTTCCGGGACCCGAAAGTGTGGGGGCAGGATGGTTCTTACTTTATGGTCGTCGGCGCTCAGACGGAAGATTTAAAAGGGGCAGTTGCCCTGCTTCGAAGTGAGGATTTACGTGAGTGGACCCATATGGGTGTCTTAGCCGGCGGGGGAGAAGGACGTCTTGCCCAGTTCGGCTATATGTTCGAATGCCCGGATTTGTTTGAGCTGGACGGAGGGGATGTCCTTGTTTTTTCACCTCAAGGGCTGGAACCTGAAGGGATGAAATATCAGAACGTCTATCAGGCAGGATATGTGGTCGGAACGTTTGAGTCTCAGAATGGAGCTTATGAGCATGGTGATTTTTATGAGCTGGATCACGGTTTTGACTTTTATGCACCGCAGACGACGGAAGATGAACACGGCCGCCGGATGATGTTCGGCTGGATGAGCGTGCCGGACCAGGATGAACAGGAGCACCCAACCATAAAGCATCAGTGGCTCCATAATATGACCCTTCCGCGTGAGATGAAGCTCGTGGATGGACGAGTCTATCAAACACCGGTAGCGGAACTTGAGGAATTGCGTAATGGTGGTGTGGTGGAACATGAAGTTCAGATTAACCAGGAGACGCTTGTGGTGGACGGTGTCAAAGGTAAAGCCGTAGAGCTTAAACTTGAAGATATCGATGTTTCTGAAGGTTGGTTCGCCCTTGAAGCCGGAGGTGCTGCACGTCTCGTTTATTCCCGTGAGCAAAGAATTTTCACATTGGAACGAGAAAGTTACGTCAATGGTGTCGTTGAGAAGCGACAGACAGAAGTTGCTGACTTGAAGGACATGCACGTCTTTATCGATACATCATCTGTAGAAGTGTTTGTTAACGGAGGCGCCCAGGTCTTTACCGCCCGCTTCTACCCAGCACCCAACAACGACAGGATCCAATTCACTGCATCAGGCAAAACATCCCTCAACCTCAAAAAATGGGATTTAGGGAAAGTGTTTTAACTTCCATTATCTGTATGACCTGGTACACCAATAAAAGTAAAAAGACGGCCCGCGATATGTGGGCCGTCTTTTTTGGTTATGGGGTGTACAGTTTTCCTTTGTCGTCGATATAAACGGACTGGATGATGGTGCGTTCGAGAGGAGTACCATCGTAGGTTCCTTTCACGTCAATGGTCATGTTATAGACCCCTTCCCCAAGACTTGGAATCTTAAAGTCTTTCCCATTCTTCTTGGCCTGCATCTTCTTCTCTTTCAACTTCCCATTTTTATCATAGTACTCGATGATCATATCGGTGTTGACGTTCAGCTTTTTGTTTGCTTTCACCTTCATTTGGTTTCCTTCCACTTCACTACTTAGCATGGCATCAACGGGACTTTCGAAGGCTGTGTTCAGGAGGTAGCTTTCTTTTTGGTCGGCTTTTGTTTCGAGTGTCCATTTCCCGGATTCCGGATTTTTAAGGGTGATGCTATGGTGATACGCCCCGTCGAAAAATTCCGTATCGTCTGCCGTTACATCGAAGGCGGCATACGTTTTATTACTCGGTGATTGGAGTGTTAAGGAGGTATCTTTATGGTCACTGATCCAGTCGAAAGTGACCGATGACACTCCTTTTTCAACCGCAATCCTTTCCTTGTGTGTCCCCACATATTCCCCACCGGTAACGTAATGCCCGGCAGAAGTCTCCACTTCTTCCGTGGCGGCAGCTGTCTCGAAGCTTGCTATAGAAGGCGAATAGGCCATACTTTCATTCAGATAATCTTTAAAGAGGTTAAAGGTGGACGACCCTTCTTTGATGGTCGTGTGATCCCATCTTCCTACACTAATTTCAGTAGCATAAGGAAGGCGGGAGCTTTGGACAGTGACAGCGCCGTCATTACTTCCATAGGAGCTTAAATAAAGACCACCCCAATAGAGAGCGCTTCCGAAACTGCCCCATTTCGTGCCACCGAATGTGTAAAAAGGAGTATTGTACACATTGGCCTGATTATCGGTAACGGAGCGGTAATAATCCATATAGCCGGTTTGGAGCGAGTAGGTCCCATCATTTTTACTTCCTATGATGCCGGCAAGCCACCCCGCCCAGCTGCTGTAAGCAAGGTCTGCAAGTTGTGAGCCCCGATGAGGGGAAGATAATGTAATGACACGTTCGATATACGGATCGGCACCGTAATGGACGAGGGCAGATTGGGTATCCACCCCGCCTTTACTATGGGCGACGACGACAACTTTTTCACCGAAGTAATTATAAATCTCCTTGACCTTTTCTGCTAAAAGGGCGCCGTTATCCCACATGCTCTTGCCAGCATTAAGGTCGATGAAAGCTGTTTCGTACCCGTTTTGGTAGGCGGTTGTGTACATATTATTGTTCACATACCAAGTGTCTGAGGAGCTGTTCAATCCGTGTACAAAAAGAATGGGGTGTGAGTTAGCAGCGATTGTAGAGGGAGTTTCTCCGACATACCATTCACCTGGGTTACCCGAGGTACCATCCTTAATCGACCCAGCTAAACTGACAGATGGTACGGAGAGAAAAAAGGCTGTGAAAACGATGAACCACTTCTTAAAATTAAGCATTGATTGTCTCCTTTAAAAAGTTTTTGGGAGTCGTGAACGTGATCTGTGAGGTGTCTCCTTTTATACCATTCGGTGCTGGAAGTTCATTTCCTCCATTTGGAAAATGGGAAGTTTTGTTGAAATATGTTTCTTAGACCTTCCGCTTTCTAGTTGGCTCACATAGGATATACCATGAGTAAATGGGGGAGGAATGAGGATGTCCCACAGAATCACTTCAGGAAACCGTCTTCTTTTCGTCACAGAACCAGGCGGGCAGGTCGTCGAGGAAGGACAAACGGTCGATTTGACGGAAGAATATCCGGCGGGCATCGATGTCAGCCCTTTTTATACGATCCGGGTGGCTGGAGGAAACCGGGTGGTCTCAGAGGGAGCCGTCACGTTCAAGTTACTTATGAAAGTCAATCAGGTCAGTTTTTTGACCCTCGATCAGATTACGGTTTATCCGGGAGAAAGGTTCAACCGTACCTATAATGTTCCGGGGATCGGCCTTGGAATTAAAGCGGAAGCAGAAAACGGCTCTGGCGTAGATGCCGTTGACTTAGTGGTGATCGGGTTTAAATTTTAGAATACAAAGAACGACCTGAAAAAAGGACGCCTCTACTAAAAGACGTCCTTTTGCTTTATTCTTTTTCAATGGTGTAAGTCCCTCGTGAGGTTTCCAAAGTGAAGCGGTCGTTCAAATACTGGTATCGAGTCGAATCCTCCAGGGGAATTTCATAATAGGCGGATGGTAGCGGCTGGGCGCTTTGCGCATCGGTTTCTGTTTGACCTTGGCCATGTAAGTATAGGGCATGCATGGGGGTGTAATCGTCCAGCCGGCGTGTGTGGGTCTCATATGAGATATGATCAAGGTTCATGGTGATGGTATCTTCATCACGTAGTTCGTGTTTCTGTATGCGTATGTCTTCTCCCTGCCATTGTTGCAAGCGCTGATTGAATTCCTCAATAGTTAAATCGTTCATGATGATCCCTCCTGCGTTTATCTTTTCCACCAGGGTTGTAAACATGCAGGTGATACTTTCTATATCATGGTAAAATGAAGGCAGACCAGTCATACCAGTTCAGATATTCCCCCATTTTGAGGATATCTCCATTCAACAGAGAATATATCAATAAAAGGCAGGAACGTATAGCTGCATTTGGAATTTACCAATGAAAGAACGTTTGCTTACATATCATTCAGATGAAGGAGGCGTCCACCTTGAGGAAAACAGGACATGTTTTAGCCGTGATCCTTTTGCTCACTTTTCTAACGGCGTGCGTGGAAGGGGATCTGAAATTGAAGATCGATAAAGATGGAAGCGGCGAACATACGATTACGGCAGGCGTCGAAGAAGAAACGTTGAGTCGCTTCGGAGACCGTGCTGAAAATATGATGGATTCCGTTACTGAGGAGCTTGAGTCAAAAGGTTACGAAGTGGAATCCTATAAGAAGAATGGCTTCACTGGTTTTCGGGCCAAAAAGCACTTTGAGGATGTACAGGAGATGGAAGTACTGCCTGTGTCCACTGGTATGAAAGAAGCAGGTGTTTCGCCTGCAATCGGCGATGTTCCTGTTGAAATGACGACAGAAGGCGGGATTTTCACTAAGACCTATAAAGTAGAGGCAGCGCTTGACCTGTCCAATTCAGGTGTCATCGGAGGCATGCAGTCACTCGTGGCCGATCAGTTGGATCTTACGTTCACCCTTGACCTTCCTATAAAACCGAAGTCACATAATGCGGATCGTGTGGATGGCGACGTTTTGCAATGGGACATCCGGGCAGCCGGAGAAACGAACATGATGGTGGAGATGGTTGTGCCGAATGTGAAAAATATCATCATTGCAGCGGTTGCAGCAATCATCGTCTTAGGTCTGGTCTTCTTTCTCATTCGAAAACAACGCCGCAAATAGAAAAAAACTCCCGGATTAACGGGAGTTTTTTTGTGCTTGGGCAAATTCTTGTTTTCTTTTTTTCATGGATTCGTACAAATCTACAACGGGCAGCGGATAGTCTTCTCCCAGAATAACTCCGTACTGTTCCTGTTCAATCATCCCCATCTCTCTAGGCTGATGGATCCATGGTGCTGAAAGCTCCCTTAATTCAGGCACCCAGTGGTGCAAATAGGAACCATCTGAATCGTAGTCGAGGGACTGCTTTTCTACATTGAACGCTCGGAAAGGCACAGCATCATTTCCTACTCCTGCGATATAAAGCCAGTTTCCGTAGTTGCTGGCAACATCATAATCCACCAGTTGCGATTCAAACCACGCCGCCCCGATGCGCCAATCCAATCCGAGATTTTTTGTGAAAAAGCTGGCGGCGTTCTGCCTTGCGCGGTTGGACATAAATCCTGTTTTCTTCAGTTCTCTCATAGCGGCGTCGACGAGTGGGTACCCAGTCGTGCCATCCATCCAGCGGACCAGAAGCTCTTGGTCGTCATGCCAGGGAATACGTGCTTTTTTAATCCCCGCAGCATGGAAAATTTGATCGCCATATTTACGGTGCACCAGATGAAAGTAATCACGCCATAACAGTTCAAAGTAAAGCATGTACGTGGACTCATTTTTTCCGTATTTCTTTTCATAGGTGCGAATCTGGTCAAGGACGACCTTTGGGGACAGACATCCGTTCGCAAGGTAGGGGGAAAATTTAGAGGAGTCATCTTCCCTCAGCATCCCATTCCTCGTCTTCTTGTAGACCCTCAGCCGGTCGGCATTGAAAATATAATGAAGCAGACGTTCTTTGGCTTTAGACGATCCTCCAGGGTAACGAGGAGGCCGGTCCAACTCCCCTAAACCAAGCTCCCGCAAAGTAGGAATCTCCCCTTCAGGAAAATCCGAAGGCAAAGTTACACCACGCACAGATGCCGGTATGGATATTTCTGTAAGACCTGGTACACCACTTTTTTCTAAAACCTTACGAAATTGTGAAAAGGTGTCTGGGAGTTCGCTGGTGTTAAAGGGCAGGTCTTTTGGTGGATAGAGGTTATGGCCGTGGTCAACGGTAAAGGTGGTATGCGGAAGTCGTTCACGGACTTCTCGCTCAACGGAAATTTCTTCACTGCCGATCTCTTCATGGAGGAACACCTGTTGTATATTGAAACTCTTTGATATGGATGTGAAAACTTCTTCAGGAGCGCCATGCCTCACGAGGAGGGGCACACCTAATTGAATTAAGTTCCGCCGCAAGTCTGCCACACTTTCCCTGATGAATTGAGCACGGTGTCTACCGGTTTTCGGAAATCCATAGGGAAGCTTTCGGTATAAGGTTTGATCAAATACGTAAACAGCGAGAACCGGAAGTCCTTGGGCAGAGGCGCGTAACAATGGGCGGTGGTCGTGCACGCGTAAATCGTTACGGAACCAGACGATGACGCAGGATTCCATTCAATCGCCTCCTTTTTTGTCTAGTGTACCCCCTCTGTGATGGAGCGATAAACTTATAATCGGCTCCAACAACCGCCAAATGTACGCCATGTGGAAACGAATAACATAGAGTGACACCTTCCCTTAGTGGTCCCTTTCTCATTGAGAATTTTGAAAAGTTTGTAAAAGATTAAGTTATCGCTTTCCTTTATTCGACAATAACATTATAGTAAAAATAGATAAGAGCAGCGTAGACGAAGCTTTTCCAGAATCCTGTCACATCCCCGGCGTCTACATTGAGAACCCGCAGCAAAACAGTCATGGAGGGTACACAATGTTCAAGTGGTTGAAGAAAAAGAAGAAGAAATCGATGACCATGATGACAGTATTGTCTCTTTTCATCTTAGGGGCTTGTACTGTTGGACCAGGAGGGGTAGAGGCGAAAAGCTGGAAGCACGAGCTGAAGCAGGCGGAGGATTTGAAGTATTCAGAAGAGGTCACAAACGGCCTTTATAAACAGCTTCGTAAAAAGGCAGAAGGACCGCTTCCTTTTTCGGATGCTTTAGTTAAGATTCAATCATTGAGTAAAGTCGAGGCTATGGATTTATACTTAGATCGTAACAACAAAAAAGTGAGACCGAGTGAAATCCGTGCGATCGTCGATGGTGTGTTCGGCATTGACCTTGAAGCGGTTTCTGAACTGGGTGTTGGAAAACAGACAAGTACCTACTCTGATGACGTGCTTCAAAGAGTAAGAGAAGCGCTGGAGGAGCAAGTCAGTGACGAAGCGATCATTGATATGGCAAAGGTAGAGGTGATGGACTTATACTGGGAGACCTATAATGGGAGAATGACCGGAGAGGAGATGCGCACGATGATTAATGCCATTTTTGGAATTAATTTATCGGGCATATCGGGACTTGAAGGTACAGGAGTTGCTCTTTTCTCGAAAAATCAGTGGATTTCACGTTATGAGCATGATTTGTTTGTCGTCCATACAGGAGCAGATGATGTAGATGTTTGGATTTATCCGACAGATTATTATAAAAATCAGACAGGCATGGAGGAGATCCCTCAGGAATTGGAAACATCCCTGACCGCTTTAGGCTTTGGCTATAGTGAGGAGAAAGACGCGCTGTATTATGCGAACCCTAAAGGGGAGTCGGTACCTGACAACTTCAAAGGGAAGACCATGGGAACGGTTATAGGTTTCATTAAAATGAATGATGAAGATTTCCGGTAATGAAAAAGCTCTGCGTCATGACGCAGAGCTTTTTTTTACTGCCTGTTTTTCTGTAGATAAACAGGCTGAAGGATTTATTTTTTCAGAATATCCACGAAATGGGAAAGGATTCTTGCTGTCATCCCCCAAATCACTTTATCACCGTATATATAAAAGTATTCCTCAAGCTGACGCGTCCGCCAGTTGTATTCTTCTCCGCCGGGAATCAAATCGAATGGGAAATTCGCTTCCGGCTGTGCTTCGAAGTGGACGTAGTGAATGCGCGGCCCATTTTCCATGAAAAAGGAAAGCGGCACGGTAAACACTTCACGGACTTCATCAGGGTTACGGACAAGGTCACCTTCGCTCACATTCAAATATCCTGCAAATGTGTAGACGATCATACCGAAAGGTGAAATCAGGTAGTCGAGCGGATGGACTTCTGTGAACTGCCCTGATTTCACGCCTAATTCTTCTTCCGTTTCACGGATTGCCGCTTCTTCTGCAGAAGGGTCCTCGGGGTCAATTTTTCCACCTGGAAAACAAATCTCCCCCGGTTGTCTTCTCAGCTGATGGGAACGCACTTCGAATACGACATGAAGCTCATTGTTTTTTTCGATAATTGGTAAAAGGACAGCGAACTTACGGAACTGTTCGTGTCCAAGAACAGAGGGCTTGTGTTTTTTCACTGTCTCAAAAATGGTTTTTGCGTCCATAGTTTTCACCTCGTCTTTTTACTATACCAGAACATTCTTCGGAATAGAAAAGAGGCACTCATCAGAGCGCCTCTTTAATGATTTTTTTGTAATAAAGCACAGACAGCATTCCGAAAATGGAATAGAAAGCGGTGTAAAGCCCCATGACAATCAGCATCGGTGTCCATAATTCGGTCCCGAAAAAGAACCAGCCCGACTTGACGGCAAAGTAGCTGTGCAAGAGTCCAATCAATAAAGGGATACCGAAGTTAAATAACTGTTTCCCTTGAATTCCTCGTAAAAGGTCGCCACGGGTAAATCCGAGTTTTCTTAAAATCGTATAGCTGCCCTTTTCGTCTTCGCCTTCATCCATCTGTTTGAAGTAAAGCACACAACCGGATGTAATCAGGAAGGTGAGCCCGAGGAAGCCGACGATGAACATGACGAGCCCCATGTTTTGTTTCTGCGACATCGCACTATGCCACTGAGAGCCATTTTCTCTTCCTTCATCCAGCCCCATATCAGCAAATATTTCGTAAGCCTCTTCTTGTTTACTGGAATCTTCGAGGTTCACTCCTGTATAGAGCGTGGATTTTGTCTGGATTTCAGGGTTGTAGTTCTGACTCAGCTCTTCAAATAATGCCTCATCAACGACTCCGATTGGAAGGCCGCCTGCAACGTAATAGGAAGAGAGCAAGTATTCTTCTTCGAGCCCTCGATATTCCAGTTCGCGCCAGTTTCCGTCCAATAAGATTTGTACATTTCCTTCATCATGAAGAGAGATAAAGGACTGCATCAAATCCGTGTAACCGGTGAGTTTCATTTCCCCTTCATCGAGTTCGATTCCGTCTGTATGGACTTCACTGATGACGGAGAAGGTCGTCTGTTCGGTGTTGAAGTTCAACTCTTCCAAATTTGCATCGAGGATGTCTTTGACGTTGAATTCTGCTTCGTATACGGGAATTGGTTTTTCTGTGTAGGCAATCCCTTCTCCTTCCAGACGGTCCATAAAGGCATCCGCCTTTTCAGGTTCAATGATGGAAAAATCATCCGGCACGGTCGTCTCAGCCAGTTTCTCTGCCGAATAGTAGGAGATATACATAAGCGAAAGTAAACTGATTGCTAGTGCGGACACCGTCGTAATTACTGTGAGCAAAAAGGCGTTTGACTTCATCCGGAACATGACGGACGACAAGGACAGGACTTCGTTGATGTTCAAGTAGCCGTTTTTATTTTTTCGTATCAAATTGGAGACGAAGCGGACCGATCCTTTATACAAAAAATACGTTCCTATGATGACGGACCCTAGAATATAAAGCATCGCCAGGTAAAATCCGTTGATCGTTGTAATGCTTCCCTCGAACAGCTGGGAGGATAGATAATACCCGGATGCAATCAACCCGATGCCGAGTATGCCCATTAGATGTTCCCAGACCGACAGCTTTTTCACTTTTCCTTGTGCGCTTGAAGTTACACGGAAAAGAGAAAGGATCGATTGTCTGTGAATGAACAGATAGTTCGTCGCCATGATGACGAGATAGATTCCGGCAAAAACGATCAGCGTCTGGAAAAAGGCCTGGGTGGAAAAATTGAGCTCAGCGATTTCATTCACACCGACGACACGAAAGAAACTCATCAGGATCAATTTGGATATGGCAAAACCGATAAAAATCCCGACGGCCAGCGATCCGAAATATATGATCAAGTTCTCGATGCCTAAAATACGGGCGATGCGGTTTTTCGTCATGCCGATCAGCTGGAACAAGCCGATTTCCTGACTTCTTCGTTTAATGAACAACGCATTGGCATACAGTAGAAAGATAGCCACGATCGCAATCAGCAGAATAGAGGCGACTCTGACTGCCGCTTCACCTTTGACCGATCCATCCTGACTCATGGAGGGGTCATACTGTAAGGTGACGAATGAAAAGTACAACGCGACACTGAATATGAGTGCAAATACATAGAGATAATAGTTTTTCAGGTTCTTTTTCAAGTTGCGGAAAATCAGTTGATTAATGGTCATATTGAACACCGCCGAGGACGCCCTGGGTCTTCATAATGTCCTTCAGGAACGTCTGTCTCGTCTGGTCGCCTTTATTGAGCTGCGTATAGATCTGTCCGTCTCTGATAAAAATGACACGGCTGCTGTAGCTGGCGGCGACAGGGTCGTGGGTGACCATCGCGATCGTTGCTTGACGCTTCACATTCATTTCACTCAGTTTATCTAAAAGGTCGGAGGCCGACTTGGAATCGAGTGCTCCCGTCGGCTCATCAGCGAAGATGATGCTTGGTTCATGGATGAAGGCCCGTGCAGCCGAGGTCCGCTGCTTCTGCCCACCTGAGATTTCATTCGGGTATTTATTCTGGATGTCTTCAATGCCCAGTTCCTTCGCTACCGCCTCAAATTTCGCCTGCGCCTCCTTTTTGGACACTTTGGAAATCGATAGAGGCAGAAGGATGTTCTCTTTGACCGTAAGAGTATCCAACAGATTGTACTCTTGAAAAATAAAGCCGAGATGATGTTTTCGGAATTCAGCGAGTTTCTTATCCTTTTGCCCTGTGATCTCCTGTCCATCTATGGAAATTGTTCCGTGACTGACGCGGTCAATGGAGGATAAAACGTTAAGGAGCGTTGTTTTCCCTGATCCCGATGCGCCCATGATCGTGACGAACTCCCCGCGTTGGATGGAAAGATCAATACCCTCCAAGACATGTTGTTTCATAAATTTGTTTCCGTAACTTTTATGAATCTTTCGTGCGACTAGTAAACTCATTTCGTTACCCCCTTCATGCTATGACTTTATTGTAGAACCACTCGAAATTTTTTTCCTTCGATTCATCTAACAAAATGACGGAAGCATGTGACAGTTTTGTCACATGCTTCTGAGCTTCGTAAATTCATTCGGTTCCGGGAACAGGAGGATGAATGTTGTTCCTCTTCCGAGTTCGGATTGCACATCAATGTCGATCTTCAACGCTTTCCTGATCTGGTCCGTCAGATAGAGCCCCATACCAGTCGCCGCTTGATCCTGGTGGGCTGTCGTTGAAGTGAACCCTTTTTCAAAGATGCGTGAGAGATCCCTCGGATCGATACCGCGCCCCTCATCCTGAATGATAAGCTTCACGCGCCCGACTTCTTCTGTACTTGAGATGGTAATTTCCGATTCCTCGCTGTATTTAATCGCATTCGTCATCAGTTGTCTGCATATGAATGCGAGCCATTTCGCATCCGTCAGCACCGTTTCCGCTTGAAGATCAATTTCAAAGCCGATCCCTTTTTGCATACACCATGACCGGAGCGATTTAATTTCATTAAACAACAGTGGTTCAAGCTCCACTTCTTCAATATAAAGGTCGTTTTCGATAAAAGGGATCCGTTTCTGATGCAGCTGCTGATCAAGGAGCAGGTGGATACGCATCCATTCAAAAGTCAGCTGGGACTTCAGTTTGAAATCGTCGATGCGATCGATGATCAACCGCATCGCCGTCATCGGTGTTTTCACTTCATGGATCCATGATAAAAGCTCGTCCTTTTCCTGTTCGAGTAAACTCTGGTTACGGGATGATTCCTGCTTCAACTGTTCCATTTGATCACGTACATTTGTCTCGATGACCGCTTCGAAAGGGCTATCAGCTTCAGGGAATGTCGTCAAATCGAGGTCATTGTCCCGCTCCTCGATTTCAGTATAAAATCGAGTTTCTTTACGGTAGCGGATGAAAAGGAAAAGAACGACCAGAAGTCCTGATAACAATATGTAGTAGAGCATGGAAGAGAGCGGTACGGTCTGATCAACGAACGCAACGAACAGGGCGAGCAGTTGAAGGGTGACGATGAGAAGAATCCAGCTGATTCGTTCGATCAGGAATTTTCGGATCATGAATCATCCCTCGCCACATACCCTTGGCCGACCTTCGTCTCAATGGCATCACCAAGACCGAGATCTGCAAGCTTTTTACGCAGGCGATTGACGTTGACAGTAAGCGTGTTGTCACTGACAAATCGTTCGTCTTCCCACAAACGCTGGATGATTTCTTCACGGCTGACAATTTTGCTTTTTTTCTCAATCAGCTGTTTTAAGATGAGCATTTCATTTTTTGTGAGGTCAACCGTGCCGCCATCATTCGAGATGCGGTTCCGTTCATAATCTATGGTGGCACCAAGCCACGTTTTCAATTCATTCTGATCGGTGTTGTAGTTATAAACCCGACGTAGAATCGCCTGTATTTTTGCGACCAGCACATCAAAGTGGAACGGCTTTTGTATGAAGTCGTCCGCACCCAGGTTCATCGACATCACCATGTCTGTCGGGTGATCCCTGGAAGAAAGGAAGATGATGGGGACGTTGGAATGTTCCCGGATCATCCGGCACCAGTGGAAACCGTCAAACTTCGGGAGCTGAATGTCGATGATGACAAGATGGGGATCTACATGCGTAAATACATCCATCACCCGGCTGAAATCAGGGATACCATGAACATCATAGGACCACTGAGACAAACGCTCGACCATTTCATGAAAAAGCGTATGGTCATCTTCAATTAACAGCAATTTGAACAATAGGGACACCACCTTTCCGTATTTTACCTTTTCATAGTATAGCAAAAGATGAGTGGTCCGCGCATTTTACTACAAGAAAGCGGCAGTGTGGTAAAAAATTTTTGATCATTCCGTCAAAGGCCCTTTAAAAAAGAAGAGGATGGGCGTAGAATGGATACTAATATTCGAAGACCACCAAAGAAAAGGAGTCATGAAAATGTCATTGAACATCGTCGAAGCAACCCATAAAAAAACCAAACCAGAAAGTGAAAAGATTCCTTTTGGACGAACCTTCACGGATCATATGTTTGTGATGGATTATGAAGAGGATAAAGGATGGCATGAACCACGAATCGTACCTTATGAACCGCTAACGCTCGATCCTGCAGCTATGATCTTCCATTATGGACAGACCGTTTTTGAAGGATTGAAAGCCTACCGCACGGATGATAACCGCGTGCTTCTTTTCCGGCCTGAAAAAAACTTTGAGCGCTTGAATTTATCCAGTGACCGTTTGAGCATCCCACCGGTCGATGAAGAAGAAGTGCTCGGTTACTTGAAAGAATTGGTTCAGCTCGAAAAAGACTGGGTCCCTTCTTTTGAAGGAACGTCGTTGTACATACGACCATTTATTATTGCGACAGAACCAAGCCTTGCCGTGGCTCCGTCCAAATCATATAAACTGATGGTGATCTTATCACCGGTCGGGCCGTATTTCTCAGGTGGCATCAAACCGGTAACGATCAACGTGGAAGACAAATTCACACGTGCGGTCAAAGGCGGTACCGGTATGGCGAAAACTGCCGGCAACTATTCTTCTGGCTATCAGGCTCAAGCGAAAGCCGTAGAGGAAGGAAACAACGATGTCCTTTGGCTTGATGGGGTGGAAAAACGCTACATCGAAGAAGTCGGAAGTATGAATATCTTTTTCAAAATTGATGGAGAAATCGTGACTCCAGCATTGAGTGGAAGCATTCTTCAGGGAATTACGCGTACGTCAATTCTTGAGCTTTTACGAAAATGGGAAATTCCTGTAACCGAACGCAGGATTTCCATTGATGAACTGTATCAGGCCTATGAAGATGGGAAACTTGAGGAAGCATTCGGAACAGGTACCGCAGCCGTCATTTCGCCGGTCGGGGAGTTGAATTGGCTCGGTAAGAAGATGGTCATCAACAACCATGAAATCGGTGCCCTCTCGCAGGAGCTTTATGATACCATCACAGGGATTCAGCGGGGAAGAAAAGAAGATCGTTATGGTTGGACAGTGGAAGTATAAAAGGGAAGCCTCAGGTTTGTTAATACCTGAGGCTTTTTTAATGGTCATTTGTCTCTTGATTCAGGAAAGTGATCAGGGACATTAAGATGAAGTAGAGAAGGAAAACGATCGCAAGGCTCACAAACCAACCGAATGCTTCATGTAGAAAAGGACTAAGCATGATGACAGCGAGAAGAAAAAGGAAGCGGGCCATGTCTTTTTTCTGATTCTTCCGAGTGGACACATTATCCCTCCTTTTTCCAACCTTTAACCCAAAATGGATAACCTTAACCTTTTTTAACCAAAGGTGTTTAGATGAGCACAGTAGAATAAAAGTAGAAGTACCCATATCTTTTTCATGGATTTTTCCGTTATAGCTGTGAGAGGTCGAAAGGAGTGTGAAAAGTGGAACTGGATACGAGTCAACTCAATTGGAAGCTCTGGCTTGAGGATATCGAGGAGAACTATGAGAAATTATTACGCTATTGTCATTTCTTAACGGGCGATGGATGGGACGGAAAAGATCTTGCCCAGGAGTCGGTGGCAAGGGCGTATGAGCATTATGATGCGGATGATATACAACCAGCCCTTCTTAAGAAAATCGCCTACCATGTCTGGGTAGATCAAAAGCGCAAGGAAAAAATGGTACCCTTGGTGAAAAGCGCATCGGCTGATTGTGTAATAAAAGAAGAAACTGTCGATGAAACATTGGTTCAGCTTCTGTTAGAGAAATTAACGGTGAAGCAGATGCTTACCTTTATTTTGAAGGTAGCTTTTCATTATAAGATTTCTGAAATAGCAGAACTGCTCCAAATGAAAGAAACAGGGGTGAAGGCATTATTGAAGCGCTCGCGTGACAATCTGAGCAGGTGTGCAGAGGTGGAAAGGCTTCAAATCATGCGTACCCGCTCAGAGGACGATCTTCTTTACCAAACCTTGGTTAGAACGCTAACCATACAGGATCCAGCTGTATTGATTGAAAAGATCCCCATCCTCCTTAAACCAGCTTCCAGAAATCAGCTTCCAGCATCACCTTTAAACGATCTCTCCTTAGCAGCATAAAAGGAGGAAAATCTGATGAATACGATTCCTTATGTCATTGAACAGACGAGCAGAGGAGAGAGGTCCTACGACATCTACTCCCGGCTTTTGAAAGACCGAATCGTTATGGTAAGTGAAGAAATCAATGACCACATGGCCAACAGCATTGTCGCCCAGCTTTTATACCTGGCAGCGGATGACCCGGAAAAAGATATTTCCTTGTATATCAACAGCCCCGGTGGGTCGACGACTGCAGGGTTTTCTATCCTGGATACGATGCAGTATATCCAGCCGAATGTACGAACGACCTGTACCGGAATAGCGGCTTCTTTTGGGGCGATGCTTTTGGTGGCAGGGACAAAAGGAAAGCGGTATGCTCTGCCGAATAGTGAAATCATGATTCACCAGCCGCTTGGAGGAGCACGCGGCCAGGCAGCTGATATAGAGATTTCCGCGAAAAGAATCATTAAATTAAGGCAGCATATCAATGAAATCATCGCCGAACGCACGGGGCAGCCTGTAGAAAAGGTGGCAGAAGATACCGATCGTGATTATTTTATGAGTGCGGAAGAAGCGAAGGAATACGGGATCATCGATGAGATTGTCCACAAAAAATGAAAAAACCGCCCATGATGGGCGGTTTTTCTTATGAAGCCTTTACCGCTTCTTTTGGTTGTACTTTTTCAAGTTCACCGAGTACATGCTTTTGTTCTTCTTCTGTAAGCGGCAGGAGCGGAAGACGGACCCCGCCGACCTCTACACCTTTAGCATTCAGCGCTGCTTTCACAGGGGACGGGCTTGGGGCAGAAAAGATGGCATGCATGACAGGTACAAGCTTTTGGTGAAAGCGGGCGGCATAAGCAAAGTCACCTTCGCGAAAACTTTGGATCATCTGCTGCATTTCATTTCCAATCACATGGGAGGAGACGGATACGATTCCTGTACCTCCGATAGAGATGAATGGAAGTGTATTGGAGTCCTCCCCACTGTAAACGGCAAAATCATCGGATGTTTCACGAATAATTGCCGTTGCTGCATCAAGGTCACCGCTAGCTTCCTTAATCGCCACAATATTTTTGATTTGAGATAAGCGAATGACGGTATCCGGCTCCATATTGATGACGCTTCTTCCTGGAATGTTGTAGAGCATCACCGGAAGTGATGTGGATCTTGCAATTGTAGAGAAGTGCTGGTAAAGACCTTCCTGAGTTGGCTTGTTGTAATAAGGGGTCACGAGCATGACAGCGTCGACGCCGATTTCCTCGGCTTTTTCAGTTAAATGGATGGACGCTCTCGTGTTATTGGATCCGGTCCCTGCAATGACAGGAACTCTTCCGTCAACCACTTTGACAACGAACTTGAAGAGACTCACTTTCTCTTCTGTCGTTAATGTCGGTGATTCACCGGTTGTACCTGCAATGACAAGGCCGTCCGAACCATTTTCGATCAAGTGGTTGACTAACGTCCGGGTTGCATCAAAATCAATGTTCTCTTCTCTGTCAAATGGGGTCACCATTGCTGTTAATACCTGGCCGAAATTCATAACCTCACACCTTTGTTTAGAATTTTGAATACGTTCGAGGTTGTGAGGGCTAGGGCAGTCAAAATAAAAACGGCAGCAACGAGGGCTTCGTTGCTGCCGTAGAAACTTTTAACCGTTCCTGCGTAAGATAGCCCTCCATATAGTTTCCTATATGACAGTTCTGTACTTGTTCAGCAGCAGAACCAGCATCAGGGATATGAGATCCCTTTCGCTTCGGCAATTTCCCCTTTCCACCTTCATCACAGGAGCTCATTCTCCTCCGACAAGTGTACTCATGTCATTGCACCTCTATCCTTACTTCAAAATCATTTGAAATAAGAAAATATTTAGTTAGTTAAAAGACTATCAAAAAAGTATCCATCTTACAAGTGGTAAGACAAGGGAACAAACGATTCGACAAAATTTTTGAGGTTCTTATCCTAATCTATATAGCAGGATTGTGGAAGACTCAGTTTCGAGACTATCTAGGGTTCGTTGCCCGGGTTGAGCGTCAGGGGTGGCTGGGAAGCTACTCGCTTGTGGCGAGCTTCCTCGGGCTACGCCCTGCGGGATCTCGCCGATCTCCTTTCTCACACGGGAGTCTCGCAGCTTCCCAACCACGCCATACAATAACGGTGAGAAACGGCCCCCTTTGCCTGGTATGAGTGTCTTTCACAAATCCTGAATCTATAATGATAAAGCGCTCTGTAACAGGCTTTATCATTATAGATGCGCTTGAAGAATCCATGTTGCTTCACTTTCCTGGAAGTGGTTTCGAGATACTTATATGGCAAAGGGGCGGAGGGGAATGGCGAGACTCCTACCTTAAGTGTGCAGGCGCCTGGATCAGCGGCGTATGGACTGGACTGAGCTGTCGGGGATAAAGGAAACACGAAGAACGAAGTGATTCGATGTTGACTTATCGTACAGAAGCGAGGGAAGTCTCACTAGCCGCTAGGCGCCGGAACCGGATATCTACGAGGAAAAAATGCTTGGTGAGATTCCACAGGACGCAGTCCGAGGAGGCTCACCGCACTCCCGCGGAAAGCGAGCTATTCCCCGAAGCCCCTATCTACCCAAAAAAAGTCTCGAAGCTGAGTCTTCAACTAAAGGGAGCGTTTCTTCATTAAGGAGAAATGGTGAGGATAGGCACGATTTGTGGGTTGGGTTCTTAATATAGGGTGTATGATTTTTTTAGAAAGGGCGGATCAAATGAATCAATATCCAAGTAATTATAGTTTCGGAGATCAGAACCGGGTCGTGTTCGGTGGGGGTGGGATGTTTAACCCGGGTGCTGGAGGAGGTTTTGGAGGAATGCTTCCCCCAGGCATGTGGGGTGGTGGAACGGGCGGACAGTGGCAGCAGCCGTTTCCGTGGGGAGGTTCAGGTGGTGGAGGCTGGCAACCGCAGCCGTCTTCTCCTGGGCAGTGGGTAGGTCCTGGTGGTCTGCCTCCTGGATACAACGGAGGTTTCCAACCCGGAGGTTCGTGGGGAGGAGCGTTTCCACCATCAGGCCAAAGCCAGCACGATCTGTACCGAACATGCATCAACAATTGTGCCGCACAGTTTGGATCCAATGACCAAGCGTATTTTAATTGTATTAATCGCTGCCGTAGTCAATACATGGGTGGCTGATATCCAAGAGGTTTGCAAAGGCAAACCTCTTTTTACATAGACGGGGAGAATTTCAGCCTCGAGGCGGATGAAGACTCATTCCCGGGCACATCGCTGAAGCTATGAACCTTTTATATAATAAAATCAACCAATAACAAACGAAGGTGTGATTCAAATGACAGTTCATGAAATGGCGATGCAACAATCAGAAACAGAATCGAAAGAGATTCCATCCATATTTAAGAATCGAAACTTTTTGCTGCTCTGGGGAGCGGCACTTTTATCAAGCTTCGGTATTTCCTTTTTCCTTTTTTCGCAGAGCTGGTATGTCGTAAACGTATTAGGTTTAGAGGCTTCGCTTGGCATTCTATATATTGCTGTCAGTATTCCACGGGTAGTATTTATGATTATCAGTGGAACGGTGGCGGATCGCTTTGATAAGACGAAAATCATGTTTTTGTCAGATTTCATCCGTGGTCTGCTCCTGATTGGTCTTGTCGTCTGGTTTATGTTTGGAGGGATTACGTTATGGACGTTTGTGACGTTCGCCTTTTTCTTCGGCATTCTGGATGCTTTCTTCTGGGCAGCAGAAAGTGCTGTCATTCCTTCGATCATTCATAAAGATAACTTGACGAGAGGCAATTCCATTATTCAAATGACCAACCAGACCTCCTTCATCCTTGCTCCTATGCTTGCCGGAGTCATCATTGCCTTTGGAAACTATGAAATTGTGTTTGCGACAACAGCGGTCATGCTCATCGTGGCGAGTGCTCTCATTTTCTTTATGCGTGTACCAAGACTGAAAGGAGAGTCGGAGGAACAAAAAAGGTTTTGGGATGACTTTAAGGAAGGTTTGCTATACGTGAAAAATTCCCGTGTGATTTCACTTGTCGTTCTGACGACAATTTTTATGAATCTATTCTTAGTCGGTCCTTTGACAATGGGGCTTCCGTTATTTGTGAAGACCATTTTAGAAGGGACAGCCATGGATTTCAGCTTTCTTGAAGCAGGTTTGGCCGTGGGGATGCTGCTTGGTTCGATCGTGGTGGGTGTGTTGAATGTGAAAAAGAACCGAGGGAAAATTGGTATTTTGTCTCTAGTCATAGCGGGAACGGCGTTTACAGGACTCAGCTTCACAACGGAACTTTGGATGAGTATTCTTTGTCTCGGAATCTTCGGGTTCGCCTTATCGGGTTCCAATATTCCATTCGTTGCTGCGATTCAGAGTTTAATTGAAGAGAAGATGCTTGGGAGGGTAATGGGGCTCATTTCGCTTGCTTCTATGGGACTCATCCCTGTCAGTTATGCCATAACATCAGGGGTTTTAGCTTTCGGCATTTCCATCCATCATATTATGGCGGTCGGTGCAATCTTAGTAACTTTGTATTCTGTGTTTATTTTCTTTAAATTTAAAGAGCTGAGAGACATCCAATAAAAAACCAGGAGCTAAGAAGGTTTCAGGTTCCTCTTTCGAGATAAGAACCGGCTGAAGACCTATAAAACTTTGCTGACCTATTAAACGAACAAGTCCGCCGTTTCAAGCTTCAAATATAGAAACCTCACCTAAGCGGCGAGGTTTTTTCACGTTCCTATGGAATGCAATTGTAGGCAGGTGGACGTGTTAGTGTGTGCGTGTGGGTAAGTTTCTTGGAACGAACAGTCTAAGGGGAGGGAGTTGTCCTCCAAGGTATCACCTTCTAGAGAGAGTTCCTGAAACAATCAACGGCGGGATTTTTTGTACCAGCCTTTTTCTTTAAACCTTGATATAGCTTCGATACGGTTGCTGACTTCTAATTTCTCCAAAATGACAGAAACGTAGTTACGCACGGTTCCAGGGGTGATGAACAACTCCTGTGAGATGTCTTTAGTGTTTTTTCCATCTGCCATCAGTTGGATGACTTCACGCTCACGTTCTGTTAAGGGATTTTGCTGGGTAAACGCCAGGTCGACGAGTTCTGGATCAAAGATACGTTGTCCATTGGTAATTTTACGAATGGCTGTGGCAAGCTCTTCACTAGGGCTGTCTTTTAGCAAGTATCCACTGACACCGGCGCGACGAGCGCGGTCGAAGTAGCCAGGGCGGGCGAATGTTGTTAAAATGATCACTTTGCACGGCTCTTCATATAATTCTTCAGCAGCATCCAGTCCATCCTTCACCGGCATTTCAATATCCATAATGCACACATCCGGTTTTAATTTTCTTACTAGCTCACAGGCTTCTTCACCGTTTTGAGCCTGACCCACAACCTCCATGCCGTCTTCTAAATCAAGAAGTGCTCCAAGGGCCCCAAGAAGCATGCGCTGGTCTTCGGCAATCACAATCCGGATCATGCTTATCCCTCCTTTTCTTTGTTTTTGATGACGTTAGGAACGTGGAACTGTAGTTTCGTTCCATTTCTCGATTCAATTTCAAGCTTTCCGTTCACAAATTCGAGGCGTTCGCGCATGCCTTGTAATCCATTGCCACGAAAGGGCTCCAGCGAGGCGGGGAGGCCTTTTCCATTATCTTCAATACTGATGAGTATTTCAGTTGGGGACTGTTCTATAGTGACAAGGCAGGTCGTTGCTTTGCTGTGTTTTACAATATTTGTCGCAGCTTCCTTCAAGCACATGCTGAGTACATTTTCCACGAGCAGGGGAGTGTTGGTGACGTTTGGGTCTCCTTCAAACTGAAAGTGCATTTCTGCCGCTTCGATAATCTGCTGGACGCGGACGATTTCATCTTCGAGCTTCGTCCCTTTCATATTCGATACCATCTCCCTGACTTCCTTCAAAGCTGTCCTGGCTGTGTTGCGGATATCTTCCACTTCTTTATTAGCCTTTTCCGGTTGGGCCGTCATTAACTTGCGGGCGAGGTCACTTTTTAAACCAATCATCGAAAGCTTTTGTCCAAGTGTATCGTGGAGGTCTCTCGCAATTCTTTCGCGCTCTTCAATGACCATGAGTTGCGAAATTCGTTCATTTGCATCTTCCAATTCCCCTTCGAGTTTTTGTTGCTGGTTCCGGTATCGGACAGTAAATGGAAGGAGAATAACCCCGATCACGGTCACGATAATGAAAGGAAGGTTCGGGAAAAGAGAATCAATTTGGTAAATGAATGTCGTTGTAATCGCAATCAGTGTAGACGTCAAATGGACGATATATAAAGATAAAAAACCGCCCAGATGTTTGATGTTTCCAATGAAATAGGCGATGAAGAGAGCGAAATAGATGTACCCGAACAGAGCCGTCATGACGATACTGATGGCCATCTCCACACTTACCCATAAATAGACGAATCGGCTGTTGGATATGAATGACAACCGGTAGGCAAGGAAGAAGATCAGCGTCATCAGAATGCCGAACAGCATTTCGTACATGGATGAAGAACGGAAAATAAAGAAAAAGGGCAGGAGACAAAAAATAATCCAGACGTATATGCTCAGCCCTGTATTTTTCGGGATAATTTGATACCAGTTCTGCATGCGGGTGCACCTCCTTTTTCTTAGCATAAAGGAAAAGCCCATTCGAGGGAATGGACTTTCAACTTCTTTATTCATCCTGTAAGCTTGGCTGCCTTTGGTCTAGCATGGCTAGGCGCTTCTTTTTTAGGAGTGGTTTCACTTCCTTGAAGGATACGAATGTTTTATTTTCTGTGTCATATAGTCGGAATCGGATGGATTCAAAGCTGGTAGCCAGCGTTATCGTTGTTGCATGTTTTAAAGGAGGTGTCTTTTCGTGTGCTTCTTCCAATGCATAGTTCGGGACCCTCGGAGCTAGATGGTGCACGTGGTGGAAGCCGATATTGCCGGATACCCACTGAAGCACTTTAGGAAGCTTGTAATAGGAGCTGCCATCGACGGCTGCTTTTACAAAATCCCATTCTGACTCGTCTTCGAAGTAAGAATCTTCGAATTGGTGCTGTACATAAAACAACCAGATGCCCAGTACGCCTGAAACATAAAGGACCGGGATTTGAATGATTAAGAAAGCTTCCCAGCCAATCGCAAAAATAATCATGCTGTACAGGGCGACTACAGCAGCGTTGGTCACATACGTATTCATGCGTTCTTTCTTTTTGGCGCCTTTTCGATTGAAACGATTGGAGACAAGGAACAAGTATAGTGGTCCAATACCAAACATGACAATGGGGTTACGGTAAAGGCGGTAGGCGAGTCTTTCTTTCCACGATGCTTTAATATACTCGTCCACGGTCATGACCCAGATGTCACCCGTGCCGCGTTTATCTAAGTTCCCGCTTGTTGCATGGTGAATCGAATGGCTTCGTTTCCACTTATCAAAAGGAAACAACGTAAGAATGCCTGTGATCGTTCCTATGATGCGGTTGGCCTTTTGGCTTTTCAAGAACGACTGATGCGTACAGTCGTGGAAGATGATGAAAAGACGAATGACAAATCCACCAGCAATCATAGCGACAGGAACGGCAAGCCATACAGAGACGGACAGGCTTGCATAGGCCAATACCCACAATAAAACGAATGGAATGACTGTATTGATCAACTGGCGGATGCCTGCTTTAGTATCAGGTTTCGCAAAGGCTGAAACGCTTTTCTTCAGCTCTCGTTGTTTATCCTTGTTCATAATAACGACTCCTTCATATTTCTTCATGTTACTTATGATAGGAAAAACCTCTTCATTTTATAAGACATAAACGTCAGGACATTTATATGACACTTGTCATGGGTGTTTGTCTTTTCTTGGGAGGTGAGTGGTTGAGGGTTATGAATAATTTTGTTGGTCCCTGCTCATCAATTGCTGAGATTACCATTAAGATAACGCTTACAATGTGATATAATGGAAGTGAACATTGATACTCTATCATTGGAGGGTTACCCTATGACCAAACGAATTCTCGTTGCGTACGATGGGAGTGACATGAGTAGAGAAGCGGTGTGGGAAGCAAGGAACCAGGCGTGTGAAACTCCCAATAGGGAAATTCATATCGTAGCTGTTGTAAAACCTACAGGACCAGCAACAAACGCTGCAGTCTCTCATAGTATCGGAGACGAAATGGCAGAGAATTTTGCTTCAGAAATGGATGCCCTGAAGGAAGAAATGGCTACATCTGAAGTAGGTGTTGTCACAGAGGTCATCATTAGTGAGGTACAAGAAAACCCTGGAATTAGTATCTGTAAATATGCGGATGAGAAAGCGGTAGACTTGATCATTGTCGGTAACCGTGGACTTGGGAAAGTGAAAAAAATGCTATTGGGTAGCGTGAGCAATAACGTTGTACAGCATGCCACCTGCCCTGTATTAGTCATGAAATAGAAAAAAGAAAGCCCGAAGGAGTTCCTTCGGGCTTTCTTTTTTTTATGGTCGTAGTATTTTTGGATGGTATCGCGAGTTCTTCCATAATCTGGATGGCCCGGTCATACAAATATTTCCAATCACCCCATGTATGAATCACTCATCCACGCCAGGAAGGTTGAGACGCCTGAGCCCTCCCACGTCGAGAAGACTGAATCCCACTTTGGATAAGATGGGAAGGATGATGAATGCCGTAATTTCTGTGGCCTGCTGTGTCCATCCGACTCCAGAGGGGCCTATGATCCAGGCTGTCGGATAACAAACCCAAAATGCAGTTAAGTAAGCGGCGGTCCGCTGGTAATGTTTCTTGAGCTCCACTCCACCTTTAATGGCAATCTTCCTTAACGGATACCAGATAATATAAAGGATAATGACTAGGGCGACTACACCGAGAACATACCAAATGTATTTAATGGTCTCAGAGGAGAAGTCGGCGATCAAGCCCGTCAGAATCATAAATACATCAGCCGCTATCAAAGCTGCAATCAAGGCTTTGTCTTTCTTCTTTTCATAAAACATGGCGGTCAAAGCAAGTGCAAGCAAAAGGAGTGGCGTTGTTACCACCCAGTCCAGGTAACGGGCAAAGTAAACAGTTTTATCCGGCTGTTCAAGCAATCCTTGTCCTAAAGCAATCGATAAGTAAGCGGCCCCCGACCATGATGGAATAATGATCGCTATTACGTACTCATATTTCGGTACACCGCGTGGATTCCTGCTTAAATATAAAAATGTCAAAGCACCTGCCAACATTACGAACGTATAGATCCAATGCAGAGAAACAATATAATCACTCATCGTGTCACCTCAACCTTCAATCTCATTCCCTCTCATTCTAGTCAAAAGAACAGATAGCTAGACATTTACAAATTCTGGTGTACCAGGTCTTACATAAATACCCATAAAAACCCATAAAAACCAAATTGAAAGGAAGGTGTGTTCCCGTCGGCGGTCTTTCATAAACGAAGTTTGGCCGCTTTTGTGTTTAAACTATAAAACTGGAGCCTTATCTTTGTGTTTGCTACACGTTGCTGAATGTAAGCGCTATTCGTTACAATTTTCTTAACAGTTCAAACATTATTACTTCCATTCCACCTAACGAGCCCACTTGGTGAATCAATAGGAGAATGATGAAAGGGTGTGGTGATCTTGGAAGCCATCAGTAAGAACTTTTTCTTATACCTTTCCAACAATAAGTTGTTAGATCGCTTTGCTAAGCGCTTTGGCAGTAAATTTGGGGCTGACAAGATAGTAGGGGGAGAAACGTTCTCCCAGGCAATTCCATTAATACAGCAATTGAACCATGAGGGTTTGGTCGTTACGGTTGACCATTTAGGAGAGTTTGTAGACTGTGAGGAAGAATCCAGAGACCGCGCGGGTGAATGCATCCGTTGTATTCAACAGATTGCGAGCAACCAGCTGCAGTCGGAGGTATCTCTTAAACTAACATCGCTTGGACTGGACATCAGTCGCGAGTTGGTTATGGAAAATATGGAACTTATTATGAAGGAAGCCCAGAAGCATGACATAACGGTCACCATTGATATGGAAGACTCGTCACGTTGCGGGGCTACCCTGGATATTTACCAGGAATTGAAAAAGGACTACCCGAACCTGGGTACGGTCGTGCAGTCTTATCTATATCGAACCGATGAGGATCTTGATCGACTGAATGAGTGCCAACCTTACTTGCGTCTTGTAAAAGGGGCCTATAAGGAGTCTGGCAAAGTCGCTTTTCCTGAGAAGCACCTCGTCGACGATAATTTGAAGCATCTGATCAAGAAGAACTTGTTGAACGGCAACTACACAGCCATCGCAAGCCACGACGATGCGATTGTCGATTATACGAAGAAGCTTGTGGAAGAACACACCATTCCGAAAGACTGCTTTGAATTTCAAATGCTTTATGGAATGAGAAATCAAATGCAGAAAGATCTTCTCAAAGAAGGTTACAAAGTGAGAGTGTATCTTCCTTATGGAGAAGATTGGTACGGGTACTTCATGAGAAGGCTCGCCGAAAGGCCGGCGAACATCGCCTTTGCTTTAAAAGGTGTTTTCAGTAAATAAAACTTCTACACATTAGAAAGGGGAATTTTATCATGGTCCAGCCTTATAAACACGAACCATTCACAGACTTTACAATTGAAGAAAACAAGAAAGCTTTCGAGGAAGCATTGAAGCAAGTGAAAGAAGAATTAGGGCAGCATCATGATCTTCTTATCGATGGCGATCGCATTCGCACAGACAATACGATTACTTCTACAAACCCAGCGGACACGAAGCAGGTCGTAGGTACCGTCTCGAAAGCGAACCAGGATTTAGCCGAAAAAGCCGTCCAATCAGCAGCGACAGCTTTTGAAGACTGGAGAAAGTGGGATCCGCGTGCTCGCGCTGAGCTATTGTTCCGTGCCGCTCACATTATCCGTCGTCGTAAGCATGAATTTTCCGCTTATCTCGTGTACGAAGTAGGAAAGCCATGGAAAGAAGCCGATGCTGATACAGCAGAAGCGATTGATTTCCTTGAGTATTATGGACGTCAGATGATCGAACTGAAGGAAGGAAAGCCAGTTGAGAGCCGTCCTGGTGAGCAAAACCGCTACATCTATACTTCTACAGGTGTTGCCGTTGTTATCCCGCCTTGGAACCTTGCATTCGCCATCATGGCAGGTACAACGGTCGCTCCACTGGTTACAGGAAGCACAGTCGTCATGAAGCCGGCAAGTAACAGCCCGGTCATTGCCGCGAAATTCGTAGAAGTACTGGAAGAAGCAGGTCTACCGAAAGGTGTCTTGAACTTCGTACCAGGAAGCGGTGGCGAAGTCGGTGACTATCTTGTGGATCACCCGAAAACGGCCTTGATTTCCTTTACAGGTTCCCGTGATGTCGGAACACGCATCATCAAGCGTGCGGCAGAAATTCAAGAAGGGCAGAATCACCTGAAGCAAGTCATTGCTGAAATGGGTGGTAAAGACACAGTCGTCGTCGATAAGGAAGCCAATATCGAGACAGCGGTCGATGCCATCATCGTCTCTGCCTTCGGATTCTCCGGTCAAAAATGTTCTTCCGGTTCCCGCGCCGTCGTTCACGAAGAGGTGTATGACGAAGTGTTGGAAAAAGTAAAAGAACGTGCCGAGAAGCTGACTGTTGGAAATGCATCGGAAGAGAATGTCTATATGGGGCCAGTCGTTGACCAGGGCGCTTATGATAAGATCATGAGCTACATGGAAATCGGCAAAGAAGAAGGACGCCTTGTCACAGGTGGTAAAGGGGACGACTCGAAAGGATACTTCATCGAGCCGACGGTCTTTGCAGATCTTGCTCCAGACTCCCGCATGCAGCAGGAAGAAATTTTCGGACCGGTCGTCTGCTTTACTAAAGCGAAAAACTTCGATGAAGCCATCGACATTGCCAACAATACAGAATACGGCCTGACAGGGGCGGTCATCTCTGATAACCGTGACCACCTGGAAAAAGCGAAATATGACTTCCACGTTGGGAACTTGTATTTCAACCGTAACTGTACAGGCGCCATCGTCGGTTATCAGCCATTCGGCGGATTCAAGATGAGTGGTACAGACTCCAAAGCCGGAGGACCTGACTACCTTGCTCTACACATGCAAGCGAAGACGATCTCTGAAATGTTTTAAAAAAGCCTGAGGCTCTCCCAAACTTGGGGGAGCTTTTTTTCTTAGACGAACACCGTTTTCTTTTAATTAAAGAAAGGAACAGGATGAGAGTTATTCACAATGCCTTAGATATATTTCTTTTTCTTTCCAGCCACAACCGATATAATGGAGGGTAACGATACATGACATTCAACCTACTCGGAAAGGTCAGGATTCCTATGGAAGTCAAAGAATTGATCCTTCAGGCAGAAGATATTCATAAAGCGACAGAGCTGATCAGTTCGAAGTTGAAGAAGCCTGTCATTATTGAAAATAAAAATTTCGAATTGATTGCCTATAGTTCAACGTTTGATGATTTTGATCAGACCCAGCAGAAAACGATCCTTTCGAAAAAATGTCCCATTTTCATTATCGACCGTTTAAAGAAAGAAGGCATCGTCACTCGTCTGGAAAAACAGTCAGATCCTATTCGCGTCCATCCTATGGAAGACCTTGGGTTCCAACAGCGTGTCGTCATTGCCGCGAAACATCTTGGCCATACACTGGGGTACGTGTGGGTTCAGGAGTCAGAGCAAGCATTGGACACGGAGGAAATGGAATTTTTAGAAGAAATTAACGCCCATCTTGGGAAACTAATTTATGACCAATTTATGAAAGAGAACGCCAAAGAGGGTCGTAAAGAAGAGCTTCTCTGGCAACTGCTTCACCATGAGTATGCCAGCGAAAGCCAGTTTCGTCATGATGCTTCTCTCGCTCAACTTAAAATCCCGGATCGCTTTTCGATCGTCGTCTTTTCTGTGACTGCTCCTCAATACAAGTCGATGCTGGATGACTTGGAGAGCACAGTCAATCGTTTCCGCACAAACCGTCACCTGTATTACTTGAAAACCGAATTTCAGCTGATTCTGTTTATTGAGGGAAGAGAAGCCGACCGCTTTTCATCCAGAGATATCGCGCGTGACCTCATTGATGTCGTCAAAGTGGAAACAGGCGAGGATGATTTCTATCATTTCCTCATTGGTGTCGGAAAAGAATACACGAAGATTTATTATATGCGAAAAAGCTTTCTTGAAGCGTTGGAAGTCATTGAGACCGCCAACTTCATCGGCCCTCGTCCTGAAACGATGCCGCGCGAGTTTTCCAAGCTTGGCTTATACCGATACTTAGCTGCATTGTACGAAAAAAACAGTTCGGAGGATTACTACAGTGAAGATTTGCTGACCTTGATTAAAAATGACACAGCAAAGCAGACGGAACTCCTTTTTACATTGGAAGCTTATCTTGCGAATAACGGGAAAGGAAAGCAGACAGCCAATGAACTGTTCATCCATCCCAATACGTTGAATTACCGAATCAAACAAATCCAGGAGCTTACGAACATCGATTTCTCTGATTTTAATATGAAGGCCTATTTATACACTGAGTTATTGTTGTTGAATAATGTAGATAGCTATTATGAACGATACGAAGCAGCGGTGCAAAACAAATGACGTGGGTACCTGTCAAAGTATCGGTCGGTTTTGCAGGCTGGTTGTTGGAGCATCCGTTGTAACGAAATTTACTAATATCATGGCTGAAATAAAAGGAGGGGACATATTCTATGTCCCCTCCTTTTCCTTATGCTTGGACGGCGCTTTCGTAAGTTTTGTAACCACCGCTCAAGTTCTTAGCTTGATAGCCGTTATGGGTAAGGATTCTGGTAGCCAGATAGCCTCTTAAACCAACCTGGCAGTGCACATAAACAGGACGATCATGAGGCAGTTCACTCAATCGGTCTCTTAACTCTCCTAAAGGAATATGGATGGACCCTTCAATGACTCCGTTTTCCCTCTCCTTCTGCTCTCTGACATCTACAATGATTTCCCCTTCTGCAAGGAGGTCCGATACTTCATGGTAGTGAAATACAGAGACTTCACCATCGATCACATTGGAAGCTACGTAACCTGCCATGTTCACAGGGTCTTTTGCTGATGAGTACGGAGGCGCATACGCCAACTCCAAATCTGCAAGGTCAGCAGCCTTCAAATCCCCTTTAATGGCTGTTGCAATTACATCAATTCTTTTCTCTACACCTTTCACACCGACACCTTGGGCCCCCAGTATTCTCCCAGTGGTCGGATTGAACAGCAACTTCAGGGATACCGGGCTTCCGCCAGGATAATAGGATGCATTTGATAGCGGATGAATATGAATGGCCTCATAATCTTTTTGAAGAGCTTGCAAAAGTTTTTCGTTATTTCCGGTAGTCGCAACGGTGAGGTCGAAAATTTTTGCTACGGATGTTCCCAATGAACCTGAATAGGACACGGTTTTGCCATGGATATGGTCAGCAACAAGGCGCCCTTGACGGTTAGCCGGCCAGGCAAGTGGAATCATCGTCGGAGTTTGCTGGATATAGTCTTTGACTTCAATCGCATCTCCGATGGCGTAAATGTGCTCATCCTTTGTTTGGAGATGTTCATTTACCACGATGCCGCCACGATCTCCGATTTCCAGGTCCGCTTTTTTAGCAAGGTCGTTTTCAGGTCGGACACCAATGGACAAGATGGTTAAATCGCTCGCAATGGAACGGCCGCTCTCTAAAAGGATTTTTCTTCCCCGGTCTTCAAATGACTTTACTCCGTCATTAAAAATCAAGTTCACTCCGTGTTTTTTCAACTCTTTATGGACCATGGCTGCCATTTCGTAATCGAGCGGGGCCATCACTTGGTTGCCAAGTTCAACAATCGTCACTTTTACGCCACGATGAACGAGGTTTTCTGCCATTTCCAGGCCAATAAACCCGCCACCAATAATGACCGCATGCTCTGGTGTTTGATCGTCCACCCATCCTTTAATTTTATCCGTATCAGGAACTGTTCGTAGTGTGAACAAGTTTTCAGCTTCTTCCACGCCTTTAAAAGGTGGAATAATTGGCTTCGCTCCAGGGGATAAGATGAGGGTATCGTATGTTTCCTCATAGGTTTCACCAGTATCCACTTTTCGAATGGTGAGCGTTTTTCTTTCCCGGTCAATCTCTGTGGCTTCACTAAGGTTGCGAATATCGAGATTGAATTTCTTGGACATGCCTTCAACAGTTTGGACAAGGAGCCGGTCCCGGTCTTTAATCACTTCTCCAATATAATAGGGCAAACCACAGTTTGCGAATGAAATATAAGGCCCTTTTTCCAACATAATGATTTCATTTTCTTCACTCAGGCGTCTTAATCTGGCTGCAGCCGTTGCACCACCGGCCACACCGCCCACAATGATAATTTTTTTAGCCATCGTAATCCTCCCCTTTAGCTCTTAATGTGAAATATGTCACATTGAGTCTTATCTACAGTTTACTCTCAGGTTCTAAAGAAATCAATATACCCCTATGTGTATATTTTGTGACGGAATTTTTCTATTAAAAAGAGGATTCGTGCATGATGGAGTACTTACGTTGTAAGATATAGATAGTGGAAAAAGGAGATGGTGTTCAATGGTCGATGAAAGAAAGCTTATTCAGCAGCATTTAGCTAATGAGCGTACCTATTTAGCTTGGATTCGGACGAGTATTGCCCTTGTCGGAATCGGGTTTTTAGCTACGACACTCCATGTTTCAGCGCTTCCGATGGCTGGGGATGTGGCGAATAGTCTGGCCATGCTCGTCAGCATTTCCTCATTGTTTCTTGGCGTGATGACAATTATTGGTGCGACCGTGAATTATTATCAAACGCGGAAGAACATCAATGAAAACCGCTTTGTATCATCCCACCGTATTATTGTCTATATGACGTCGGTGGCCTTTTTACTATTTATTTTGGTGACCACGTATTTATTTTTTGTGTAATTCCTTCTATAAAGTAAAAGCCTCGCTGTCCTGTCAGCGAGGCTTTCTTATATGACCATTTCTTTAAGCGTTACTGAATTCCCCTTCATGACGGGATTTTTTAATGAAAAATGCCATGATGAAACCGGCAACGGCGAAAATTCCAGCAACAATAAAGGAGACGTTCACTCCATGAATCAGACCTGTCACTCCTTCAGAAGGAATGGTTTGGCTTGTCATTACAGACACGAGCATGGCTGTACCCACGGCACCGGAAACTTGGCGCATGGTATTGTTCATGGCCGTTCCGTGCGGCATCAAGTGCTGGGGCAGCTGGTTAAGTCCTGCTGTTGTGACAGGCATCATCACCATGGCAATCCCGAACATACGGACACAATTGACGAGAGCCAAATATAGGAACGTTGTTGATGGATCAAGGTTTGTAAACAGAAATGTAGAGACCGAGAGCAGTCCGAGACCGATGATGGCAAGCCAGCGTGCACCGAATTTATCAAAGAGACGACCAGTGATTGGGTTCATGATTCCCATTAACAATGCGCCAGGCAATAACATTAAGCCTGACTCAAAGGCTGTGAATCCAAGCATGTCCTGCATGAGAATCGGTAAAATAACCGCACCGCCGATCATGGAGATAAAAACAATCATGCCGAGGGCAGTTGTCAGAGTGAAGACTTTGTATTTGAAAATACGGAATTCCAAAATCGGTTTTTCCAATTTCATTTGTCGGGTGATGAACAGCGTCAACGTGACAGCTCCGACAGCTAGAGAAAGGAGGACCTCGCTACTTAAAAAGCTGGCACTTCCGGCAACACTGAACCCATATAAAATACCTCCGAAGCCGAACGTAGACAGGATGATGGAGATTGGGTCGACTTTAGGGAACGTTTGCTTCGTTACATTTTTCAAGATGAAGTAAGCGACGATCAAGTCTGCAATTGCAATCGGCAGAATCACGAAGAACAGACTTCTCCACGGGAACTGCTCGACGAGCCAGCCGGACAATGTCGGTCCGATGGCCGGTGCGAAGGCAATGACGAGTCCGAACATGCCCATCGCAGATCCTCTTTTTTCAATAGGGAAAACGAGGAACATAATCGTCTGCATTAATGGCAGAATAATGCCGGCACCAGAGGCCTGCAGGACTCTTCCTGTGAGAAGAATCGAAAAGTTAGGGGCTATTCCGCAGATAAGTGTACCAAAAGCGAATAATCCCACCGCTGTCATAAACAGTCCTCTTGTAGAAAAACGTTCGATTAAAAAAGCTGTAATAGGAATCATAATTCCATTTACTAACATAAAGATTGACTGCAACCATTGCGCTGTATTCGCATCCAGATTCAAATCGGCCATGATGTGAGGCAGGGCAGTAGCTAATAGGGTCTGATTTAATATGGCCACAAAGGCGCCTGATATAAGCACAATCATCAAAGGGACACGGTTAATTTCTTGAGATGACATGATTTAACCTTCTTTCTAAAATACTTAGGCAACTAATTAAATATCATACCATATGAAACGTTTTTTGTTCAGTATTCAGCATATAATTCTTCATTAAAAATTAGGAACCTAAGATTTAGTCAGCAAAAAAACAACGCCTGCTAAGGGCAGACGTTGTTGTTGCTTAGGCTGCTTTCTTTTTTCCAAAGTAAAAGAGCCCGAAAAAGATACCGATTGCTGTCATGGCGACCGCTACAATCAGTGTCGGCCATGGCCCGAATTGAGCAATGAACGGAACGGATAAGGCTGTCACAAACCCTCCACCTAGGAAGGGTTCATAAAAGAGCTGTTTGTACCCGAAGGCTTCAAAAGCGGGGGACTCATTGTCTGGATCGACGACGCGCATTAACAGTAAGCCTGTTGCGGTAACACCCATCGATTGACCAAAGTCTCCAATACCACGCTCAAACCAGTACTGTGGAATCATTCGGGGAGCAAGCACGAGAAATCCGAATAAGTTCCAGGCAATCCCTGCAGCCGCCAGAATGACAAAGGGGACGAGATATTCGCCGATGACATCCAGCGAAACTGTAGAAATAGCCGTCAAAATAAGGATATCAAGTGCAAGTCCCTGGATTCGGTTAATCATTCTCCGGTCAACAAGATTGTACTTGTCCTTTTTGCTGAAAAAGATTTGAAGAGCGATTCCGCCGATCATCGCAAGCGGGAATAGTGGGATATAGCTCATAAAATCAGATCCGATGGTGATAGATTCAAGACCAATTAACCCTTGCAACAATAACCAACCGAGTAAAATAGCGATAAATACAATGGATATATGGAAAGATAACGGTTCGATTGATTCAGGACGTAAGGTCATTTTACCCGCTGGTTCGCGGTTTTGATATTCCATCACTCCACGCTTTCTCAAATCAGAAAAGTCTTCCACATCTTCAATCACTTTCGTCTTCTTATTACGAACCCCCCAGTTGATGAGGATGATGCCAAAAATAACACCGGACAATACACCGATGGTCGCAAGGCCGATCGCTAAATCGAAAGCTTCAGCAAAGCCGAGCTCCTCGAAAGTACTTGCCATACCGGCTGCCGTCCCGTGACCACCTTCAAAAGCAACTTCAATCAAGGCTCCTGACATGGCAGGGAGATCAAAGAATGGGACTAAAATGAGGACGGCAAGGGTGATTCCGACCACATACTGCCCCCAGCCTACCGACCATCCAAGCGCCAGCTGAGGACCAGCGTAAAACCAAATATCTTTTAACTTTGGAATGGCAGCTCCAAGGAAAAGAGCAGCAAATACTACATTGATCATGAGTCCGGGTAGGGCAGACCATACTTCTATAATGGATTCCGTCATAATACCGTTGGAGAAGAAAGTGTCTTCCGGCATGAATTTCCCGAGTACCTGCGGGCCAAGGAAGAGTGCAATAAACCCTCCGATAATGGATGAGGGTAAGAATAAATTTTGTAGTAACGTCCATTTGACACGGATGATTTTACCGATCAAAAGGAAGACACCGATGTAAAGAAGGGCGAAACCTATTTCATTCGGAGTCATATGGTCACCTCTTTCTTAAAAGGGGATGTTTTCCCATTTGTATAGTTTTAACATTTACTCACTTTCCCTTGTCATTGTTTTCTTGAAACTACATTTTCACTAAAAACTTTGTCGATAAATAAATTTTTCATTTCTTCCACTAAAGCTCCCTATACTTGAAGACTCAGTTTCGAGATGTTCGTGTGATTCTAGGGGCTCCGGGAAAAGGTTCGCTTTCCATGGGGCGGGCGGTGAGCCTCCTCAGGCTACGCCTTCCGGGGTCTCACCTGTCCCACACGCCCCATAGGAGTCTCATCGTTTCCCTCCGCCCCTTGACCTTATAAGTGTCTCGAAACCACTTCTAAAAGGGTCAGCTTAAATGGTTGAGGGAAGTGGGGAAAGCGAGTCATTCCCCGCAGCCTCATCCACTCAACAAAAGTCTCGAAACTAAGACCTCCACAATACTGCCATATAGCAAAAAAACCCTCCGTCTGTATAGGACGGAGGGTTTCGGATTTAGGATTGTTTTTTTTCTGTTTTGTTAATGAGTGAAGTTCCGACAAGATCGCCGGTTACGTTTAGGGCTGTGGCCCCCATACCGATCAGAACATCAACAGATGCAAGAAGGGCCACTGCTTCCATAGGCAGTCCGACTTGAGAGAACACAGTCGCAATCATGATGATTCCGGCACCTGGAACTCCGGCTGTTCCGACAGAAGCGAGTGTTCCAACAAGCACGATCTGAAGGATGGATACAAAGCTTAATGGATCCCCGATAATATTGGCAGCGAAGACGGCAGATACTGCAATACGAATGGCTGCACCATCCATATTGATCGTCGCTCCTAGTGGAAGGCTGAAGCCATACAAGCTTTTATTCAATCCCAGGTTTTTCGCAGCATTTAATGTGACTGGAAGCGTCCCAGAACTGCTTTGTGTAACAAAGGCTGTTAGCATAGCCGTTCGAGCCTCTTTGAAAAAAGCAGTCGGCTTTCGTTTACTTACAAATAGGAAAACAAGATAAATAGCTAATTGTACAAGTAAACCTATATAAAGGACGCCGACGAAGCTGCCTAATTCCAGCAGTGTGTTCGCCCCTTGTGTACCGATCACTTCAGCGATGATTGCAAAAATACCGACGGGGACATATTGGAGGATCCCCTTCATAACGATTAACGTCGCCTCATTCAAACCATCTATGACTTTGTATAAGTGGCCTCCCAAGCTTTGATAAGCGTTGGTAGAACGCATATAAGAAAGTGCTAAACCAAAGACAATCGCAGTGAAAATGATCCCAAGCAAGTTCATTTCTGTTAACGCTGTAAGAATATTTTCAGGAACGATGTTTAAGAGTACGCTCGTGAAGCCGGGGTTTTCAGGAACCTCAACGGTTTCATTACCAAGACTCATCCCTGTACCAGGATTAAACAAAGTAGCCACGGATACGCCTACTAAAATAGCAAGAGCAGAAGTCCCCAGATAATAGAGGAAGACCTTTCCTCCCATGCGTCCTAATGAACCAATGTTCGTCTGATTAATTCCGACAATTAGGGTGAACAGGATCAATGGGACAATGATAAATTTCAAGAGACGGAGCAATAGGTCACCAAAAGGGGCCAGGACAGCTGCGTCTTCTCCGAAGAGGAGACCGACGGATACACCGAGTATCAAGGCTACGGTGATTTTTTTAATCAATGATGTTTGTGTATAGATTCTCCACAACTTACTCATGGTGAACCCCTCCTTTTCCTTCATATTTTAAACAGCATAATGCTGATTGGATTACTGAGGTTTACTAAGGTACGATAATTCATGTGGACAAGGATGTCAACGGTATTGCTTACCAGTTACTCACTCTTAATCAAAGTCTTCCACAAATCCCTTAATTTATCTTCCATATTGTAAAGGGGGATAGTTACTCACATTCCTTGAATGGAAGGGCAGCCTTCTATAGCAAAGAACTCAGTTATCTTGAAATCGAGCCTTCTACAATCCTGCCATATCGGAAAGTATTACTCAAAGGATAGGTGTTACATACGAAGAGGCTGAGGGTACTAGGTTTAAAAAGCGAAAAGGAAGTGGCGGATGTGAGGAAAAAAACTGTCGTCGCTCTTGCTGGGGCGAGTGGATATATAGGACAAAACTTGATGGAAAAGCTGAAAGACCATTCTGACATCATCGCTTTATCGAGAAATGGAGATGAAAAGGAAAATAGTGAACAAGTGACCTGGCGATCGTGCGATTTATACTCAATGGCTGATGCGGAAAAAGGACTGGATGGTGCAGATATCGCTGTATATCTTGTACACTCCATGATGCCCTCGGCTAAGTTGACCCAGGGAACTTTTGAAGATATGGATGTCATCCTTGCTGATAATTTCGCACAGGCGGCTAAAAAAAGGGGTGTTAAGCAAATCGTTTATTTGAGTGGAATTATTCCTGAAGACGAACCAGGACTTTCCCGTCATTTGAAGAGCCGTCTTGAAGTAGAACAGATTCTAGGGGCTTATGGAGTGCCTGTGACAACGATCCGGGCAGGACTTATTGTCGGCCCGAGAGGGTCTTCCTTTCCGATATTGAAGAAGTTAGTCAAGCGTCTTCCTTTTATGGTTCTCCCGCAATGGACGAAAACAAAAACGCAGCCAATAGCCTTACCGGATGTAATCGGATCGCTTGATCAAAGCATCGGTGATGAGAGCTTAAAAGGGCGTTCGATAGACGTTGGAGGGCCGGATGTAATGACTTATGAAGAAATGATGGAAAAAGTCGCGGGCGCTATGGGGAGGAAACCTTTTATGATCCATGTCCCTTTTTTGACTATTGATTTGTCTAAATTATGGGTAAGGCTCGTGACGGGTGCACCAAAAGAAATGGTATACCCACTCATTGAAAGCCTTATTCACCCAATGGTTACCCATTCCCAAAATAAAGTGGCAGGAATCAGTGAAGGAAAAACCCGCTTCGAGGAAGCGGCAGAGTGGGCACTTAAAGAGGAAAAAAAACAAACCAAAGGGAAACCGAAAAGACCTAACCTTCCTGCAATGCAGGATGATGTCCGCTCTGTTCAGCGTATTCCGATCCCTCAGGGCCATTCTGCAGACTGGATTGGGAAGTATTATGTGAAATGGCTTGAAAAGGTATTGAATCCGTGGGTGAAAGCGACCGTAGACGAAACCCATTGTTGCCAAATAGGGGTGGTTTTTAACGATATACCGCTTCTTGAATTCACATACTCTGCAGAGAGAAGTACATCGGACCGTGCCTTATATTATATATCTGGTGGACGATTGACCAACAAAGAGAAAAACGTAAGGGGAAGACTTGAATTCAGGAAAATTCCTGGGAAAAATGAAGCCATTGTAGCTATTCATGACTATATGCCCTCATTGCCGTGGTTCTTATACAAATACACCCAGGCTAAAGCTCATTTAGTCATCATGGCCTTATTCCGCAGGCATTTAGAGAAATGGGGGACACACGAACCCTCTTTTCAAGTTCATGAATAAATTTTAGAGTTCGAAACATAATAACCGTGTAAGACATTATGTTTTACACGAGGTGATTAGGATGGGCAACAAGGAAAAAAAGCCGGATCGTCAGTTCAAGGAAAGAAAGAGCCATGGCGAGCACCGGAATGGCCGGAAAGCTCAATTCAAAAACCACAGTACACATTTCGGAGAAGTTCCGAATGAGTACATCGACCGTGAGCGTTTGGGATACAACGCTGACGCGTAACCAAATCCCCTATGCAGCTTTCATGCTGTATGGGGGATTTTCTTCTTATTGGAAACCCATGCACTTCAACTATATGGCAGGATTGTGGAAGACTCAGTTTCGAGATGTTTTCAGGTTTCGTTACCTTATTGGGCGTCGGGGATGGCTGGGAAGCTACTCGCTTTCCTGTGGGGGAGTGGCGAGCTTCCTCGGGCTACGCCCTGCGGGATCTCGCCGATCTCCTTTCTCCCACGGGAGTCTCGCAGCTTCCCAAC